>CAIPUP010000083.1 GCA_903868285.1 uncultured beta proteobacterium | reverse complement strand
CTGCTTTGATCCGCGCTGGCGTCGTTACCTGAATTGGACATGGCGTTCATTCGGTTTTTGATAATGGAATTGGCAGGTGCTTAGTAGATCGGCTTGCCCTGCGGATCGCGCAGGCTTTTCTTCCACTCATCCTGAATCTGCTTGACCACTGCAGCGGGCATCGGCACGTAGTCCAGTTCATCGGCCATCTTTTCGCCATTTTTGAAGGCCCAATCGAAGAACTTCAGCACCTCACGGCCGTTGTCCGGCTTGGCCTGCAACTTGTGCATCAGGATGAAGGAGGCGCCGGTGATCGGCCAGCTGGCCTTGCCCGCCTGATCGGTGAGGATCACGCCCATACCCGGGGTTTTCGCCCAATCTGCACCAGCAGCGGCGGCCCTGAAGGTATCGTCACTCGGTGCGACAAACTGTCCGTCCTTGTTGGCCATCAGTGCATGCGCCAGCTTGTTTTGCTTGGCATAGGCGTACTCGACATAGCCAATCGCCCCGTTGATGCGCGCAACATAACTGGCGACACCTTCGTTGCCCTTGCCGCCCACGCCCGCCGGCCATTTCACCGAGGTGCCTTCGCCAACCGTGCTCTTCCATTCGGCGCTGACCTTGGATAGATAGTTCACAAACAGGAAGGTGGTGCCAGAGCCATCCGAGCGCGCCACCACGGTGATGGCATCCGAAGGCAGAGCCACTCCTTTGTTGAGCGCAGCGATGGCCGGATCGTTCCAAGTCTTGACCTTGCCCAGATAGATGTTGGCCAGCAACTCACCGGTCAGGCGCAGCTTGCCGGACTCAACGCCCTTGACGTTAATCACTGGCACCACCCCACCCATGATGGCCGGGAACTGGATCAGGCCATTGGCCTCGAGGTCCTCTGCCTTCATGGGCGCATCCGAGGCGCCGAAGTCAACGGTTTTGGCAGTGATCTGCTTGATGCCGCCACCGGAGCCGATGGACTGGTAATTCATGCTGGTTCCGGTCACCTTCTTGTAGGCGTCGGCCCATTTGGCATAGATGGGATAGGGGAAGGTTGCGCCGGCACCGGTGATCTGGGCCTGGGCCTGGGCGAAACTACCGGTCAGCAAACCGACGGATGCCGTAGCAACGGTTAGCACGGTAGACATGCGGGCAACGAAACTTGAAAGGGGAATGCGCACGGTTTACCTCTTGGTAAGAAGCTGTCAAATGACAGCCCGCGCAGTGTAGAAGCCGATTGTTACAGCTCCATGACAACCAGAGCGGCTTTATGAAAATATCGTAACTTATTGTTTTTAAAAGACTTTTTTAACCATTTATTCCTTCTACCCCTCGTTTCGTCTACCCCTAGTTTTTTCTACCCCTTGAGCCGATCCAGGTAGTGCTTGCGGAACTTAGCCACCTTGGGCTCGACCACGAACATGCAGTAGGACTGCCCTGGGTTACGGGCGTAATACTCCTGGTGATAGGCCTCGGCCGGCCAGAAACGCTCGGCCGGCACCAGCTCGGTGACGATGGGCCGGCTCCACACACCAGCCTGCCCCATTTCCTGCATCAGCTGCTGCGCCTGCTGCTGCTGCGCAGGGCTATGAAAAAAAACCGCTGAACGGTATTGCGTGCCGACGTCATTGCCCTGGCGATTGCGGGTGGTCGGATCGTGGATGAGGAAGAACACCTCGAGCAGCTCGCGAAAACTCACCTGGGCAGGATCGAAACGGATTTGCACCACCTCGGCATGACCGCTGTCGCCGCCGCAAACCTCCTCATAGCTGGGGTTGTCTGAAGCCCCGCCCATGTAACCGGATTCGACTGACACCACCCCACGCAACTGGTCGAACACCGCCTCCAGGCACCAGAAGCAGCCGCCGGCCAGCGTCGCCAACCCCTCGCCGGCGTCCTGTTCAGCGCTGCGGTGGGTGGTGGGTCGTTCAGTGTTCTCGGGCATGATGGAATTCCTGGGCGATGGGCGCGATTGACGCAATGACGATCATCGAAGTGTACCGGCTGGCCGCAGATTCCCACGCCGGCTCCAGCCTTGACAGAGCGCCGACGGCGCGTATGCTTGCCCTCCCGCGAAGGAGCACGACTTCCATGAATATCGTTTCAAAACAAGAACTTATCGAATTTCCCGAGGATCAAGCCAAGGCTGGCGAGACGGCGCAAAGCGCCCGGACCCTGGGCGAGCAGCCAATCTCGGGCGAAGTGCTGCTGGAGAAATACGCCAAGGGCGATGAGTCCAGCGCGCGCGAAGTGCATGCCCGGGTGGCGCATGCGCTGGCGCAATACGAGGCCGAAGACCAGCGTGCGCTGTGGCAGGAACGCTTCACCCACGCCCTGGAAGCCGGCTTCGTGCCGGCCGGGCGCATCAATTCCGCCGCCGGCACGCAACTGGCGGCAACCCTCATCAATTGCTTTGTGCAGCCGGTGGGCGACTCCATCACCGAGATGGTGGATGACCGTCCTGGCATCTACACCGCCCTGGCCGAAGCGGCCGAGACCATGCGACGCGGCGGCGGTGTCGGCTACGACTTCTCCTCCATCCGGCCGATTGGTGCGCGGGTGCATGGCACGCAGTCGCGCGCCAGCGGCCCGGTGTCCTATATGCGGGTGTTCGATCGCTCCTGCGAGACGGTCGAATCGGCCGGCTCGCGCCGCGGGGCACAGATGGGCGTACTGCGCTGCGACCATCCGGACATCGAGCAATTCATTCACGCCAAGGACAAGGGCGACCTGACCAACTTCAATATTTCGGTGGCGGTCACCGACGCCTTCATGCAGGCAGTGCAAGCCAATGGCCAGGTCGAACTGGTGCACAAGGCCGAACCGGCGGCCGATATCAAAGCCCAGGGCGCGCACCAGCGCAGCGACGGCCTGTGGGTCTATCGCAGCGTGGCAGCACAAGACCTATGGCAGCAGATCATGCGTTCAACCTATGACCATGCCGAGCCGGGCATCCTGTTCCTGGATCGCATGAACCGCGACAACAACCTCTACTACTGCGAGACCATCGAGGCTACCAATCCCTGTGCCGAGCAGCCGCTGCCGCCCTATGGCTGCTGCTGCCTGGGGTCGATCAACCTGACCAAGTTCGTGCGCAATCCGTTTAGTGGTGCCGATGGCACAGGCCAGTCAGCACACTTCGACTATGCCGCCTTTGGCGAGGTGATCGACATTAGCGTGCGCATGCTGGACAACGTGCTGGATGTGACGCGCTGGCCGCTGGCGGCACAGGCCAGCGAAGCCGCCGCCAAGCGCCGCGTCGGGCTGGGCTTCACCGGTCTGGGCGATGCGCTGATCATGCTCGGGCTGCGCTATGACACCCAGGCCGCGCGCGACGAAGCGGCGCGTATTTCCGAATACCTGCGTGATCGCGCCTACAGCGTCTCGGCCGATCTGGCGAGCGAACGCGGTGCCTTCCCGCTGTTCAATGCTGATCTCTATCTGTCTGGCGGCAACTTCGCCTCGCGCCTGCCCAATGCCCTGAAAACCAAGATCCGCAATCAGGGCCTGCGCAATTCGCATCTGCTATCCATCGCTCCCACCGGCACCATCTCGCTGGCCTTTGCCGACAACGCCTCCAATGGCATCGAGCCGCCGTTCTCCTGGACCTACACCCGGCGCAAGCGCATGGCCGATGGCAGCTGGAAGGAATATGCGGTCGAGGACTACGCCTGGCGGCTCTATCGCCACCTGGGCGGCGACACCAATCAACTGCCACAGAGCTTTGTCACCGCACTGGAGATATCGGCCCAGGCGCATGAGGAAATGGTCGCCGCCGTGGCGCCCTTCATCGACACCTCGATCTCCAAGACCGTCAATGTTCCGGCCGACTATCCCTATGAGGACTTCGAAGACCTTTATCTGTCGGCATGGAAATCCGGACTCAAGGGCCTGGCCACCTATCGCCCGAATGCGGTACTCGGGTCGGTGCTCTCGGTCACCCCCAAGCCCGAGGATGCGACCAAGCCACAGGATGTCGAACTCGACCGCAGCGCGCTCGACAGCGTCGGCATGGCCAACCGCCGGCTGTCGATCCAATCGCTGCCGGCACCGGTGCTGTCCTCGCTGGCCTGGCCCGGTCGTCCGACCCTGCCGGGTGGCAACCTGGCCTGGACCTACATGATCAATCACCCCGGCGGCGACTTCGCGCTGTTCGTGGGTGAGGTCGACAGTGCCGATACCACCGGAGATCACCAGCCGAACGGCAACCAACCGGCCGAGCGCTTTCCGTTCGAAGTCTGGGTCAATGGCGCGGAACAACCTCGCGGTCTGGGCGCGGTGGCAAAAACGCTTTCCATGGACATGCGCGCCAATGATCGGGCCTGGCTCAAGCTCAAACTGGAAGTGCTGGCCAAGACCGTTGGCGAGCAGGCGTTCGAGATGCCGATGCCGCCGCACGGCGAAAAGCGCCTGTTCCCCGGCGTGGTAGCGGCGCTGGCCAGCCTGGTGCGCTGGCGCTGTGAGCAGCTCGGCTCGCTGGATGAAAAAGCCCCCGACCTGCTGTCACCCGAAGGACGTCCGCATCCGGTGCTGGATGCCATGTTCTCGGTACCCGAACCCAAAACCGGCACCGATGGCACGCTGTCCTGGACGGTCGACATCACCAATCCGGCCACAGGTGAGGAGTTCGTGCTGGGACTGAAGGAAGTGACCCTGCCCGATGGCATCACCCGGCCCTATTCAATGTGGCTATCGGGCAACTATCCGCGCGCCCTGGACGGCCTGGCGCGTTTGCTCTCGCTCGACATGCGCGTCATCGACCCGGCCTGGATCGGCATGAAGCTGCGCAAGCTGCTGAACTACTCCGAACCGCTGGGCGATTTCATGGCCTTCGTGCCGGGCGAGAGGCGGCAACAGAACTGGCCGTCAACCGTGGCCTATCTGGCGCGCCTGATCATCCATCGCTACGCCATGCTGGGGGTGCTGAACGAGGAAGGCTATCCACAGCAAAGCATGGGCGTGCTGGCCCTGCCCCAAGGCAATGCCGCAGCCCAGGGCGGGTTGGCGGCAATGCAGGGCAGCAGCTGCAGCGAGTGTGGCAATCAGAGTGTCATCCGCAAGGACGGCTGCGATTTCTGCACCGCCTGCGGCTGGGTCGGGAGCTGCGGCTAGTTACCACCAGCAGCCACTGAGGCAGTGGCGACTCAGGTGTTTGCCGCCTCGCGCGGGCGGTCTGCATGCCGTTGCAACGCTGACACGCTGGCAGAGGCCAGCGCCAGCGAGGCCGCGCCGGGTGCCGCCACATGTAGCGGCAGACTATCGCCCTGGCGCACCAGCTCCATGCGACCGTCCAGATGCTCGACGATGGCACTGCAGCTATCCACCCAGTCACCGCAGTTCATGTAGGTGATGTCCTCGATCTGACTGATCACCGGGGTGTGGATGTGACCGCAGATGACACCATCAAAGCCGCGACCTCGTACATGGTGGGCAATGGCGGTTTCGAAACCAGAAATGAAACTGGCGGCTTTTTGCACATTGCGCTTGGCGTAGTCGGCCAGCGACCAATGTCCGGCAATACCGAGCTTGCGACGCCACCAAGACAGCATGCGATTCACCTGCAACAACCAAGTGTAGGACACATCGCCCAGCACCGATAGCCAGCGCGCATAGGTGGTTATCTGATCGTATTCGTCGCCGTGGGTAAGCAGGAAACGCCGACCATCGGCGGTGACATGCACATGTTCACGCACCATGACAATCGCACCGAAAGCATGCTCGAGGTAGTCGCGCAGCGCCTCATCATGGTTACCCGGTATGTAAACCACCTGCGCGCCGTGGCGCGCACTGCGCAGCACCTTTTGCACCACGGTGTTGTGTTCGGCCGGCCAGTACACGCTGCGTCGCAGCGCCCAGAAATCAATGATGTCACCCACCAGGTAGAGCGTCTGGAATTCATAGTCCCGCAAGAATTCCAACAGGCGCTCGGCCTGACAGGCTCTGGTGCCCAGGTGAATATCAGACAAAAACAAAGCACGAACGGTGAAGCGGGGCCCACCCATCGCAACCTCCCTGACAAGCTGCGTGATCCGCAATCGCCTCGGTTGAGACGATTCGGGTCGGCGCATTGTCAGGTCGACGGATGACAGCCTGATGACTGACAGATGAATCGCGTGTTACGCGCTTGACCATCCGCATGACGACATCAGCGGGCGCGGCACGTGACTTTCAACCAGCCAGTATCAGCACCCAGACCACTAACACATTAAGCAGACTGATCATCACCGCAGCGCTGCCTATGTCCTTGGCACGCTTGGACAAGCGATGGCTATCCAGGGAAATACGATCCACCGCCGCCTCGATGGCCGAGTTCAACAGCTCAACAATCAAAACCAGCAGCAGACTGGCAATCATCAGCGCCCGCGACAACGCCGTGACCTCCAGTACAAACGCGACGATACTCATCAGCACGACAAACAGCACCTCCTGGCGGAAGGCATCTTCATGCACATAGGCCGAAGCCAACCCTTCGATCGAATACCCCGCCGCCCTGATGATTCGGCGCACACCCGTTTTGCCTTTGAATGGACTCTCTTCCACGACACCCCCGGATTGAAGACGAAGAGCACGACCCTATCAGACAACCACTCTCAGGCGATACAAGACTCCAGCATGCGAAGGTAATGATGCAGGCTGGGTGTGGTTTGTCCGGGCACGGTCGCCAGGTCATCCCACCGACGCAACAGCACCGACTCCCTGGCGTAGGGCTGCTCAATAAACTGCGCCGCCTGTTGCAGGCTGAACGGCCCGCCCTGCTGCTGCAATCGTTGCGCTGACTGTGCCGATAGCGACATTCGATAAACCGGATCGACTGCGCAAAGATAGCGCCAGGCATCCACATGCAAACGAATCGGTCCGATTACCGCATCGCTGACCATGCTGCGCAGAAACGGCACACAGCTGTGCTCATGGCCATTGAAGTGATGATTAAACATTTCCTGTGGAACCAATAGATGTCCGACATCATGCAGCAGACAAGCCAGCACTAGGTCGGGACTGGCGCCGTAATGTTCGGCCAGTTGCGCGCATTGCAGCGCGTGTTGTAGATGGGTCAGCGGATATTCGTAATAAGCCATGTGGCCACGGCTATCAAACAGCGATGCGATATCCGCAACGCTGGCATCAGTGACTTTATTCATATTGAATGACTCCTCGGGGACTGCCCGGCCTGTGCGCCGAAGGCGCGCGACCAGCACAGGCCGGAAAGCCTAACCAGTACATTTGACAGCCGCATGACGCAGGCAAAGCTAAACATCGGCGCTGCAATGCTGTCATCGCAATGCAATCTGGGGCTGCTAACTTGCAATCAATGCAGCACAACCATTACGTCAGCAAACCCGCGAGAAAGACCATCTTTTCTGGCGCAGCCTTTTTGCGCACGCTGATCGCGGTGCCGGCCTTTCTCTTGCCACTACTGCTGGCGACCGGTTCCGATGTCGCACGCGCTGTCGATATTGCCGACATCCGCCTCCCTGACAGCGTGCCGTTGGATGGTTACAACCTGGCGCTGCATGGTTACGCCTTGCGGCGCTGGGGACCGGCACGGCTGTATGTCATCGGTCTGTATACCGAAAAAGCCGAGCGTGGATCAGCATCTGCTGACACTGCATCCAGCGCAACTACTGCAGCACCCAGCGACCCGAAATTGTTCACTATTCCGGGCGCCAAGCGCGTCACCCTGGTGCTATTGCGCGATCTCACTGCCAGGCAGCTCAGTGACGCCTTGAATGAAGGCATACGCGACAACCATGACGATGCACGATACGCAGCACTGCAACCGCGCATCGAGCGCCTGATCAAGGTCATGCGCGAGGTTGGCAGTGCACGCAGCGGCAGCCGATTGCACATCGATTTCCTTCCCGGTCAGGGCACTCGCGTTGCGCTGAATGACAACCCCAAAGGCGAAATCATTGAGGGCGAGGACTTTTATCTGGCAATACTGCGCATCTGGCTGGGACCTCGCCCACCCGATCTCGCACTGAAACAGGCCCTGCTAGGTACAGGCGCCATGATCGGTGCACGCTAGCGTCATATTGCGCGAATCAGCATTCGCTGCACGGCCCTGGGATCAGGAGCGACTCCGCCGCCAGTAAGGCTGTACACCAACCACGGTTCGGCTCAGGCGATGGCGTTGTATGACTTCGCCCAAGGTGAATTCCATCTCCTGATAAATCCGCTCCCAGCTCAGCCCCTCAGCGGCGTCACGTGCTGCCCGACGCAGCCCGGCCACCCGCTCCGGCGCTATTGCCAGTGACACTGCGGCAGCAATAAATTGGTCAGGGTCATCGCAAGCTGCGAGCAGTCCGCACACGCCCTGCTGAATCACTTCGGCTGCAGCGGCGTAGTCAAACGCCACCACCGCCAAACCGCTGGCCAGTGCTTCCAGGGTGACATTGCCAAAGGTCTCGCTCAGGCTGGGGAAGAGGAACACATCCGCCGACGCGTACATGCCAGCCAGCGCCTCGCCGGTCTGCATGCCGGCAAACACAAACTCAGGATGTGCACGACGCAAGGCCGCGCCGGCCGGGCCATCGCCTACCAGCACCACCTTGATGTCGGGATTGCGCTGGCGCATGGCATGGGCAGCGGCGACAAAAAGATCCAGGTTCTTTTCCCGCGCCAAGCGCCCGACATACAGCAGCACCAGTTCCTCACCGCGACAGCCCCAGGCGACACGCTGGGCGGCACTACGCCGCGCAGGATTGAACAGTGTTGTATCAATACCGCGCCCAACCACTGCGAGATTGTTGAAGCCACGGTCCGACAATTGCTGTCGCATCGCTTGCGTAGGCACGATGGTGCAATCGGTCTGGTTGTGCAAAGAGCGCAGATAGCCGGCCACCAGCCGCGACATGAAACCCAGACCGTAGTGCCGGCTGTAGCTATGAAAATTGGTATGAAACCCGGAACTGACCGGCAGCCCCAGCATGCGCGCAGCGCGTAACGCCGAGGCGCCCAACGGGCCTTCCGTAACGATATGGACCAGGTCAGGCGTCTGTTCACGCCATAGCCGCAGCAGGCGACGCTTCGCCGGCAAACCGAGCTTGAGTTCCTGATAGCGCGGAATACCCACCCCACGCACCAGCACCTGCCGGGTTTCGCAATCGGGCAGGTCGCGCTTGTTCTGCTGCGGGCGTATCACTTGTACCTGATGACCGCGTTGCCGCAAGCCTTGTACCAGGTGGCCGATGGTATGCGCGACACCATTGACCTCGGGCGGATAGGTCTCGGTCACAACGGCAATCGTCAAAACGGGCTTCATGGTCCGTTACTGTGCGTAGCGACGATGCATGGGCGATGACAGTGAAATGAATTTTTTGTGACGACTATTTTTGCGGCACGGCGTTTCATCGCAGTTTCATCAAACCTTCGTCAATCCTTAACGAGCGTGCACTAGGGTGCGTCATGGCAAAGCCATATTTCCCAAACTTCTGCATACCGCCATCCAAGGGAGCATTCGATGAACAGTTTTCTGCAAGCCCTGCGTACCCAACGCTGGGATGACCATCGTTACTACCATCACAGCCGCATCAATCAAACGCTGCATCTGATCAGCGCACTGAGCTTTCTGACTGCTTACGCCATGCTGTTCGTTGACGCAGCGCTGTCGGCTGTCATTGGCTGGTTAGTTGCCATGGTGACCCGGCAGGCTGGACATTTTTTCTTCGAGCCCAAGGGCTACGATGAAGTCAACCAGGCCACCCATGAGCACAAGGAAGAGATCAAGGTTGGCTACAACCTGCAGCGCAAGATTGTGTTGCTTGCAATCTGGGCGCTGTCACCGCTGGCGCTTTGGATCGATCCCAGTCTGTGGGGCTTGGTCACAGCGCATGACAGCGATCTGGCATTGCTGCGTAATGTTGGTCTGATCTGGCTGGTCATCGGCGTTGGCGGGCTGCTGTTCCGTACCGTGCATCTGTTTTTCATCAAGGATGTGCAAACCGGGCTGGTATGGATGTGCAAGATTCTGACCGACCCGTTCCATGACGTGAAACTGTACGCCCGTGCACCGCTATACCTGCTCAAAGGCGAATTGATCGATCCCATGCATGCCCGTCATGGCATCTGAGCAGATACCGCAAGGCTCGCCATCCGGTCAGCCTTGCAGTGCTGTTCAGGCCGGACGCAGTCTGTGCCAGTACGTGCCCAGCATTTCCCGCACGATCTGACGCCGGATATGGGCAAAGCGATAGCCCTCGGGCTGCCACCACCAGCCATCGGCCTGCATCGCCAGGCCGGCGCTGACAAAGCGCTCGGTCACGGCATCGAAATCCGCATCGCTGTAATTGAGGCTGAAGATCAGGCGGCCGGTACCAACCCAGCTCAGGGCCAATCCGGCGGCACGCAAGTAGAACTGCAGCATCCAGTGATAGCGCGAGGGCTGGGTGTAGGTGATGGTGAACACCGAGGACATATTGACCACCCGGAACGGCAAGCT
>CAIPUP010000082.1 GCA_903868285.1 uncultured beta proteobacterium | reverse complement strand
CTTGCTGCATAAATGGAACCAGGTGCATAACCTCACGGCGATTCGCGAACCGGCGCAAATGGTTACCCTGCATTTACTGGACAGTCTGGCCTTGCTGCCTTGCTTGCAGCAAATTGCCATTACGCCCACGCGGCGTGTACTCGATGTCGGCACCGGTGGCGGTCTGCCCGGGATTCCGCTGGCCATTGCCGGCCCGTCACTGATGGGAACGTCGTTTTTGTCGGTCGGCCTGCTCGACAGTAATCAGAAAAAAGCCGCGTTCCTGCAGCAGGCAGTGACTGAACTGGAACTGAACCAATCTGACACCGAGGTACGGGTGTTCGCTGAGCGCATTGAATTACATCGTCCGGTCGCGCCCTACGACCTGATCTTGTGTCGCGCTTTTTCCAGTCTGACCGAATTCGTACAACCCACGCGCAGCCTGCTGGCCTCTGGCGGAGTACTGGCCGCCATGAAGGGGGTGTTGCCGCAGGATGAGATCGATGCCTTGCCAAAAGACATACGTGTATATGCCACGCATCGATTACACGTTCCGGGTGTCGATGCCGAGCGGCATCTAATTCTGTTGCAGCCGGATGCTTCGCCTCAAGAACCGCCTCAAACTTAAATGCGGATGCCCTAGCCATGACTATTACTCTTGCCATCACCAACCAAAAAGGTGGTGTCGGTAAAACCACCACCACCGTCAATCTGGCGGCTGGTCTGGCAGTGGCTGACAAGCGTGTGCTACTGGTTGATCTCGATCCGCAGGCCAATGCCACCATGGGTTCGGGTATCGACAAGCGAGCGTTGACGCAAAGTGTTTATCAGGTATTGCTGGGCATGCAGCCAGCTGCAGGCGTTCGAGTGCGCTCGACCGCTGGTGGTTATGACCTGTTGCCCGCCAATCGTGATCTGGCGGGTGCTGAGGTGGAAATGGTCGAACTGGAGCAGCGTGAAACCCGGCTGAAGACCGCGCTGGCCGAGGTGGCCGCCGATTACGACTACATCCTGCTGGATTGTCCGCCGTCGTTATCGATGCTCACCGTCAACGCCCTGGCTGCTGCTGATGCGGTGATGATTCCGATGCAATGCGAGTACTACGCGCTGGAGGGCCTGTCGGATTTGGTCAACACCATCAAGCGTGTGCGCGAGAAGCTCAATCCGCGACTGGAAATCGAAGGCCTGCTGCGCACCATGTTCGATCCGCGCAATACGCTGTCGCAACAGGTATCGGATGAACTCAAGTCGCACTTTGGCGAGAAGGTCTACACCACGGTCATTCCGCGCAATGTGCGCCTGGCTGAGGCGCCCAGCTATGGCGCACCGGCGGTGAATTTCGATCGCGCTTGCAAGGGCTCGCAAGCCTATGTCGATCTGGCCTGGGAAGTCATCACCCGGCGTGGCGGCGCCACAAGCCGCACTGCTACCCAAACGCGTTGATCGCAGGCAATACCCGTCATTGAGAGGATGGTCATGGCAACCCGCATGAAAGGTCTGGGGCGTGGACTGAACGCCCTGTTCGATAGTCCGGCAAGTTCAGATGGCACACCGGTCGCTGCTGCTGCCGGTGATGCGCTGGGCACGCTGCATATCGACCAACTGCAGCCAGGCAAATATCAGCCACGCACCCGCATGGACCAGGAAGCTTTGACCGAACTGGCAGACTCCATCCGTGCACAGGGCCTGATCCAACCGATTCTGGTGCGACCACTGAATGCGTTGGCAACAGCCCCGTCAGGTGGCGCCAGCAAAGCCAATCTGCGCTATGAAATCATCGCCGGTGAACGACGCTGGCGTGCCGCGCGTATCGCTGGCTTGGTCGAAGTGCCGGTGGTAATCCGTGAAGTACCGGATAACGCGGCTCTGGCGATGGCGCTGATTGAAAACATTCAGCGCGAAGATCTTAATGCCATGGAAGAAGCCATCGGTATTCAACGCCTGGTGGATGAATTCAATCTCACGCATGAGGAAGCCGCGCGCGCCATTGGCCGGTCGCGCGCTGCGACCTCCAACCTGTTGCGCTTGCTAGGCCTGGCGAAGTCGGTGCAGAACCTGTTGACCGAGGGTCGAATCGATATGGGCCATGCCCGGGCATTGTTGGGTCTGAGCGGACACCAGCAGGAGTCGGTGGCGCTGCGTGTGGCCGAACAGGGTTTGTCGGTACGTGCTACCGAACAGCTGGTGCAAGACATTCTCAAGCCGAAACTGGGCAGCAAGCCTCGGCCGCTGGTCAGTCGCGACTTGCTGCGCTTTCAGGAAGAGCTGTGCGAACGGCTCGGCACGACGGTAGAAATCAAGGCCGGCAAAAAAGGTGCTGGGAAACTGGTTATCAGCTATTCCAGCAACGAACATCTGGACGGACTGCTGGCGCGCTGGAAGTAGCACCGCGTTGCGCCGCAAGAACCATTATCGAAGGAGGAGAACCCATGTTGCATTCATCCCTGCAGTTGTTGTCCCGCTTGTTGTCTTTCAGCCTGAGCTGGCCCTTGATCACAATGCTGGCCTTGTCATCGTTGTCGACCCAGGCGCAAACGACGGCCACGGCAGCAGCCAGCTATCCCTCGCGAAATGTCACCATCGTCGTGCCCCTGGCGGCGGGTACGGGCATGGATACCCTGGTGCGACTGTATGCCGAGCGTCTGACGCAGTCGCTGGGCAAACCGGTGATCGTGGAAAACCGTCCAGGTGCCGCCATGATGCTGGCCAGTGGCCAGGTGGCCAAGGCCGCACCGGATGGCTTGACCTTATTGGTGGGTACCAGCTCGCCGATGAGCATCAACAACTTTCTCTACAAGCAGGTGCCCTACGATCCGGAGCGCGACTTCGTACCGATTTCGCTCTATGTGAAATCGCCATTTATTTTTGTCGTGAATCCTTCCTTGCCTGCGCGCAACGTCAACGAGCTGGTGAAACTGCTGCGCGAGAGCAAAGTACCGTTGAGCTACAGCACCCCGGGTGCAGGACTGGCACAGCACCTGTCGATGGAGTTCATGAAGCAAAAGTTCAATCTCGATATCACCCATGTGCCTTACAAGAGCAGTCCGCAGTCGGTGTCCGACATCGTTGCTGGACATGTCAACATGGCCTTTGCCGAGGCAGGTCTGTCGCTGCCGATGATCCGCGACGGCAAGCTGCGTGCGTTGGCAGTTTCCTCGACGGCACGTCTGCCGTCGCTGCCGGAAGTGCCGTCGTTTGCCGAGGCTTCGGGCGCTGCCGATTTCGAAGCCGTGTCCTGGCATGTGCTGCTGGCTCCAGCTGCGACGCCGCGCGACATCGTCAATCGCCTGCATGAGGAGATGAAGCGCATCATGGCTGCGCCGGACATGGTGCAGCGCGTGGTTAATCTGGGATTAATTCCGCACCCGACACCCTCGATCGAAGGCGTGCAGCAATACATGCGCGCCGAGCGTGAAAAATGGGGTGCGCTGGTGAAGAGCCTGGGTCTGACCGGATCGCAATAAGCCGGCGCGGCAGTGGTGTACAGCAAGCGCCGCCAGGGTCACTGGCGCGCTTGTTGTTGCGTTTGTTGTTTCAAAGCTTAATCGGAAAGGCTGGCGGTTGCGGCACATGCGGCGCGACGATGCTGTTGCGCAAGATGCCCAGCCCGGTGACTTCCAGTTCGATCTGGTCACCATGCTTCATATAGCGTGCCTGTTCGTTGCCGCAGCCACCACCCACTGTGCCCGAGCCGAGGATCTCGCCCGGCACCACGGTTTCTTCTTCCGAGGCATAGGACAGCAGCTTGGCAAACGAGTGATGCATGGTCGATGAATGGCCGCGTGACCATTCTTCGCCATTGATGCGCGCCAGCATCAGCAGGTTTTGCGGATCACCCAGTTCATCGGCGGTGGTGATCCACGGTCCCATGGCGTTGCCGGTATCGAAATCCTTGCCCTTGGCCGGCCCGAGGGTGCCTTGCATCTCGGAGAACTGTGCGTCGCGAGCCGAGAAGTCGTTGAAGATGCAATAGCCGAAGATGTAGTTCGGGGCATCGGTCACGCTGATGTTCTTGCCTTTGCGCCCGGTGACCAGGCCGATTTCCAGTTCGTAGTCGATGGTCTGTGAATAGCGCGGCCAGTGCACAT
Source organism: uncultured beta proteobacterium (assembly GCA_903868285.1). Classification (GTDB taxonomy): domain Bacteria; phylum Pseudomonadota; class Gammaproteobacteria; order Burkholderiales; family SG8-39; genus CAIPUP01. The sequence continues at coordinate 11,241 of CAIPUP010000082.1, read as the reverse complement.
CGGCACCCGTACCAACGACGCTGAAGCAATTGCTCTTGTAGTAGATCGGCCGCTCGTACCAGACCTTGGGTATCTTCACCAGCGCCGGATCGCGCGGCTCGCCTTCGATGCCGAACAGGTGACGATTGGCGCGTGACTGGCGCACATGCAATTCAAAGGAAAGAAAGTCGCGCAGGCGGCGTGGCACCGGAATCGGCGCCTGCAAGTGCAAATCGGCCAGGGCAAGCGTGTTGCGTGCACCCTTGGCCAGGCGCTGCGCCGCTTCCAGACCGGCTGGTCCGGCATCGATCAAACACAGCATGTCGCGAAAGCCGTCCTGGCTGCCTTGCGCCAAAGTGAGATCTGCCACGCGCGCACCGTCGCCAACGATGGCACCGACATGCTCACTGCCATCGGCAGCAATAAACGTAATGAGCTTCATGCTGTGTCCCTGGCGTTCGTTTCAATGCCCGCAATTCGGCCCGTGCACATGGCCATGGGTATTGCCATGGCCAGAGCCAGCCCCAGACTTTGCGGCTGCCGCTTTCATGGCGTAGTAGCGCTTGCCCATCATTTCCAGCAGCGCCATGCGTATGCCTTTTTCCTCGGACGATGACGGGTCGGCGGCCAGTTCGCGATAGCAGGCATGCACGTTGACATAGATGCGCTCGGACTCGCCCCAGTTGGCCCAGCGGTCGAGCGATATTTTTTCTGCTGCTTGATCGAAACTCATGCCGGCTTCAAGGCAGCGTTTGGATTCCGCCATCAGATACACCAGGTAGTCGCGCATTTCGCGGATACCACCCTTGTCGGTAATTGGGCCATGGCCCGGGACCACGGTTTCAAGGTCCCATTCCAGCATGCGTTCGCAGGCACGAATCCAGTTCGATACCGGCCCGGCCCAGATCGCCGGATGGCCGCCGTTGAACAGAATGTCGCCGGTGAATACGGTTTTATCCTGCGGTACATACACCAGCACATCGCCCCGCGTATGCGCCGGGCCGACCTCGATCAGATGCACGTCCTTGTTGCCCACGTGCAGGTGTTTTTCACCGGCAAAGGTTTCATTCGGCAACACCATGCGTATGCCCTGAAAGTCAAAGTGTGCGCCCATCACTTCGTACCAGAACTGTCCGGCGATGCCCATGCTGCGCCAGTCGCGTTGCCACTGCGCCAATTGTTCTGGCGGACGATGCTTCATATCCTCGGCGCAACCGGCCGCGGCGATGATGCGCTTGCCTTCGAGCAACTGATTGCCAAAGGTGTGATCGCCATTGCCGTGCGTATTCACCAGCATGCCGATGTCACTGGCCGCGGGCACCGCATCGCGCATGGCATCGAGCATCTCGCGCGTGCGTTGCAGATCGAACAGGGTATCGACCAACAGCGTCTGACCGGAATCCTCGATCAGTCCGGCATTGGACCAACCCCAGCTGCCATCGGGCAGCAACCAGGCGTGCAGGCCATTGCCCAGATCATGCAGGCCCTTGGTATAGCGAAAACTTTTCATCGCGGTTCAGTCCAGTTTGATATTGGCGGCGCGAATGGCCTTGCCCCATTTGTCGTAGTCGGCACGCACGGTGGCGGCAAACTGCGCCGGGGTATCACCGATCGGTTCCAGGCCGAGGTCCATCAGCTTGTTGCGTACCTCTGGCAGTCGCAGCACCTTGGCGGTTTCTGCGGCGAGTCGTTCGACGATGGGCATGGGCGTACCCGCCGGGGCCAGCAGACCATGCCAGGCATCGGCGGCATAGCCGGGCACCACTTCGCTGATCGAGGGCACATCCGGCAGTGTTGGCAGACGCCTGGCCAGGGTCACGCCCAGGCCCTTGGTACGACCACCGCGAATCAGTGGTACGGCGGTGGTGGCTGGCACCATGGAAATGTCGCTCTCGCCGGTTGCCACCGAGGTGGCGCTATCCCGATGCGGGATATGCACCATCTTCGTTCCGGTCATGTCCAGCAGCATTTCCATCACCACATGGTTGCCAGCACCCAGTCCGGCCGAACCGAAATTGAGTTTGCCGGGCTCGGCCCGCGCCATTGCCAGCAGCGCCTTGAGATCACTCGCTGCGAAGTTGCTGCGCGCCAGCAAGACATAGCCAAAGTTGACGGTCATGGTCACCGGCACAAAACTCTTGAGCGCGTCGTAGGGCAGCTTGGAATACAGATGCTGGTTGGCGCAGATGACCGAATTGACCGGATAAAGCAGGGTGTAGCCATCAGCGGCAGCCTTGCTCACCAGCTCGGCACCGATGATGCCGGCAGCGCCGCCACGGTTTTCCACCAGCACCGGCTGTCCCAGTGCCTCCGATAGTTTCGGCGCAATCATGCGCGCCGTGACATCGGGTGAGCTGCCGGCGACAAAGGGCACGATGAAGCGCAGCGGTCGGTTCGGCCAGTTGTTGTTTTGTGCGTTTGCCGAGCCATGCAGTAACAGTTGCAGGCACAACGCGCTGAGCAAGCTCAGTGTTGTTGACCAGGCCAGGAATGCCAGGCGCTTGTGTGACCCCATGATGATCTCCTCCTCAGGAATGAATCACGCGAGCATAGAGGAATTCCTGGTCAGGAATGTGCTCAGTGATGCATTCAGTGCTTCATGCTGCCGTGATCGCCATGCGGGTGATTGTGTTCTGCATTTGCTGCTTTGCCCGGGCTGTTTCGGGTACCTAGTGCCCGCACCGGTGCATTGACCTCGATGCTCTGGCGCTTTTTATCCTTGCCCTCCAGCACCAGCGTCAGTGGCACGGTATCGCCTTCCTTGAGTTGCTTTTTCAGGTCCAGCAACATGACATGGAAGCCACCGGGTTTGAGTTCTGCGCCTTTGCCAGCTGGAATGTCGATGCCGGGAACGGCGCGCATTTTCATCACGTTGTTGTCCATCGCCATCTCGTGCAGCTCGACCACACCGGCCACCGGTGAGCGTGCTTCGATCAGTCGCATGTCCTGGGGTGCGCTCAGCTGCATGAAGGCGCCGGTGGCTTTTTGTTGTGCAACCGTGCCGCGCACCCAGGGTTCCTTGACTTGTATTGCTGATTGTCCCGGGCTTTGTGCTTGGGCCAGACCGGCCAGCAGGCTTATCAGTGCGAGCATTGAATAGCGTGACGATTTGTACATGATTTCTCCTAAAAATTGAATAAAAACAATAACTTACGTAACTTTTACCACTGTGATGAGGGACGCCTACTCGCGCATCAGCAGACGCAGATCGGCAACATGTTCCTCAGCCGTCTGGGTGTGACGCAGTGCCAGACGCAGCCGGCCCTGGGCATCGAACAGGTAACTCATGGCGGTGTGATTGATGGTGTAGCTGCTGCCGGTGGGGACTTTTTCATAGAACACCTTGAACGCGGCCGCCGCCTGGCGTGTCTGTTCGGCATCGCCGCGCAAGCCGATGAAACTGCGATCGAAGGCGGCCAGATAGTTACCTAGCAGCTCGGGCGTGTCGCGTTCCGGATCGACGCTGACGAAGATCACCTGTAGCCGTTCGCCATCCTTGCCCAGTTGCTGTTTGATCTCTTGCGCCCGGGTCAGCGCCGTTGGGCAGACATCCGGACATTGGGTGAAGCCGAAAAACAGCAGTATGAATTTGCCTTTGAACTCGTCCAGGCTGCGCAGCTTGCCGCTGCTGTCGGGTAGCTGCAGGCTGCGGCCGTAGTTGGCGCCCGTGATGTCCACGCCTTTGAATGCCGGTTTGTTGTCGCTGCAACCGCTCAGGAGCGAGGTCAGCAGCAGGGGCAGGAGCAAAGCCATGCGCAGCGGTACTGACCTGCTGGTACGCAGCGTGTGTGAACGAGGTTGCGACAGAGAGGGGTTCATGGTGAGGGCTGCCAGAATGATCAGCGTTGATTATCCGCCTGGGGATCAGCCCGGCGATCGATTTGGCGATTGACGCAGCGATTGACTCACTGACCCGGCCCGGCCGTGGCAACCTGGCGACGGCGTTGCCATAGCAGGGCTTCGATCGCCAGCACCACCAGCGATGACAGTGCCAGCAGTGGCAGCGCCAGCAGCAGTAGCGCTGTACCACCCCAGGCCCAGGGCGAAACACTGCGCCAGGCCTGTGGCAGCAGACCAGGTAATCCGGCCATGCCGCGCTGGCGACGTATGAAGTACATCACCCAGCCGCTGAGGATGGAGAACACCACGCCCAGCCCGAACAGCAGCAGCAAGGCCTGATTCCATAAGCCGAATTCGCCACGATGAAACGGAATGCCAATGGCGGTGGCCTTACCAAAGGCGGTATGTGCCTCCCAGCCGCTGAAGTACAGTGCCTGTCCGCTGTAGGCATCCAGTAGTAGATCAAAGCGACGCGTTGGCGCACCGGTTTCGCCCGGACTGCGCTCCAGGTGATTGGCGCGCCAGAAGCCACCGGGGCCATCTTCGGCTCTCGGAGGCATGAGCTGCATCGCGACTTGTGTGGTGGACTGCGGCTGGATTGCGCGTGCTGCATCCCAGGCCGCTTGCCAGCCGAGCATGGGCTTGGCGTCCAGCGCTGGCGATGAGCGTAGCTGCCCCGGTATACGTGGTGATTGCTGACCAAGAGCGTCGCGCGCCCAGCGGATTTGCTCGCCGGCGTGCTTGCTCCAGGTCAGGCCGGTAACCAGGATGACGGCGCTCATCAGGCTGAGCGTGACGCCGGTCCAGGCATGCCAGCGTTGCCAGCGGGCGCGGCCGGCGGCGGGTGCGTTGTCTTGGGAGAGTTCCTGTCGCTGCGGCCACCACAGAAACACACCGCTGATCAGCATCACCAGTAACCAGCTGGCGGCCAGTTCGATCACCCAGCGCCAGCCATCCACCAGATAGGTCGAATGCAGCTTGCGCGCCCAGTTGCTGAAGCGCTTGGACTGCATCAGGCTGCCCAGCACCGCTGAGTGGTGCAGCGTACCCGCTGCTTCCGGGCTTTCTGAATAGGGATTGACGTACACCACCAGCGCCGACACTGGTACACCGAACGACGGTCGCAAGAACGCCGGACTTGCTGGGGTTGCGCCATGTCCGGCGTGCTCGTTACGCATGTTGCGCGCCGCTGGCATGAACGCCACCTTGACGCTGTCCTCGGCCCGCAGCGGCGGCAGCACCGAATGCAAAGCCCAGCCCTCGGGTGCTGCGTGCCTGGCCAGCTGCACCGAAGCATCCAGTGGTCGTGCCGCACCCATGGGCACCACCTTGTCCAGATGGCCATGCAGCATCGCTTCCAGTTGCGGCGTGAACACATACAGCATGCCGCTCAGCGCGGCGGCCAGTGCAAAGGGTGAGGCGATCAGTGCGGCCCAGGCGTGGATGCGCCAGAGCAGGCTGCGCCGTCGCGCATGGTGTAACGCCCGGGCTGGCTGCGGCGTAGCGGTTATTGCTAAATTATCCATAATAATCAAAGACTTATAAAATTTATGATGGAGGGTCGAGGCTACGTGGGTCGATCACAACGGCGTTACAACGCCAGCTTCAGCTCCGCCATGAGCGTGCGTTGCATCATGGGATGGAACAGGAAGTACTTGCGGTTGTTGAGGTTGTCGATGCCCACAGCCAGGCTGGTGCGCTGATCCAGCTTGTAGTGCATGCGTGCATCCATCACGAAATAACCGGCAAACCCTTGGTAGGTGTTGTGGTTGTAGTCGGTGTTATCGATGGTGGCCCAGATGTGGCTGCTGTAGCGTGCACCCAGAGAATGGGTCCAGCGCTCGGCAACGCGATAGCTGGCCAGGGTGCTGCCCTTCCAGACCGGGATATTCGGGGTGGCTTTCCCGCGCACATCGGAGAGCAGGTTGTTGACATCACGAAAGCTCGGATTCGAAACGATGGTGGAATCGACATAGGTCAGGCTGGCGGCCAGATCCAGCCCGCGCAACAGCGCATCGCCTTGTTCGAGCGCCAGTTCCAGGCCGCTGCTGCGGATTCGGTCGATGTTCTGCGTTTGCGAGGCATTGACGGTAGTGCCGCTGATGGTGGAGTTCTGCGAGATCAGCGCATCGCGCAGGTCTTCCTGGAACAGCGACAGGCGCAGTCGTCCTTTATTGCGCACCCGCTCCAGCGCCAGTTCACCCGAATGCGATTGCTCCGGCCGCAGGTTTGGATTGGGCGTGTACACCGTGCCACTCGAAGTCACCGATTGGTACAGCTCGGTGACGGTCGGATAGCGATAGGCTTTGCCAAAGGACGTGCTCAGGCTCCAGTCCGGGCTCATGTTCCAGCGCAGTGAGGCTTTGGGTGAGAAGTTCGAGGACTGCATCCCTGGCTGGTTCACTGCCACGCCAGAGGTGCTGGAGTAGTTCAGCCCACCATAGGCCGTCCAGTATTCCTGTCGGCCGCCTACGGTCAGTTTCAGATCTCGGCGCAGCGTCCAGACATCTTGCAGCCACAACGCACTGGTGCTGGTCTTGCCCAATGCCATGGCGGTCAGTGTGCCGTCCTCGCGCGTGGTCCAGTCGCTGGCCAGGGTGGAGGTTTTGCTCGACAGCTTGTACTGATCGCCATGCACACCAAAGCTGAGCTGATGTGCGCCATCGATACCCCGGGGTCGCCAGATACCTTTGAGATCCAGCGTCGACCAACCCGTACCATTCAGCGCCAACAGTGTGCCGGCACCGGCGTATTCGCCGCTACCCAACGCGGTGGTGGGGTTGCGCGTGGTGTCCAGGCCGAACTGCATCGTGCTGAAGATCGCCTCCCAGTCCCAGTTGCCGCGCGTGTCTGATTTCAGCGCCAGGCTCTGTGCCGTGTGTTCCTGCGCCAGCGCGAAGACGCCGCTGGTGCTGGAAAAGCTGGTGGCGGCGATGGTGTAGCGGTAGCCATCGATATTGACGTTACCGCTGTAGACCGGATTGCCGTTGCTATCCCGCAGATAGCTGTCGGCGCGGGCCCGGGTGCGGTCCTGAAAAGTGCCCAGGGTGTAGCTTGCTCGCCACTGCGGTGTCAGGTCGTAGGCGAGCTTGATCTTGCCGTTCTCCTGTTGCTTGTGCTCCAGGCCGCCCGCGCCATAGACCACGATGTCGGCACCCAATCGGTTGCGGTCGGCATGCGCGCCAGTGACCGTGGTGTAGGCGGCACTGGCAGCGCTGCTGGATTTGGTCGCAGTAATAAACGTATTGGGCTGGCTGAAGGTGTCCAGGCTGTTGGCACTCAGCCACCAGGACAGATCGCCAAGTTTGTTGCCGACCACTGCACTGGCTTGTGTGCTCTGGAACTGTTGCTTGGTGCTGTAGAGATTGAAATCTTGACGGCCACTTTGCAGCTTGGCCCCGGCCTCCAGTTGCTGTGGCATACGGGTGCTGATCTCGACCACCGCGCCCATCGAGTTGCCAGGGTAGGCGGCCGAGAACGGGCCGTACATGACATCGATACGTTCGATTTCTTCCGGCGTTACCAGTGCCCAGCGCGGCGATGCGCTGGAGTTGTTGTTGCCGATCAGAGATGACAGCAGATAACCATCGGCATAGATCAGGCTGCGTGCGCTCTGACCCAGGCCGGAAGTACGCGTCGCCAGTGGCGCCTGTTGATCACCAATGCGGCGCTTGCGTACCACCAGGCTGGGCAGGTATTTCAGCGCGTCTTCGGTATTGACCACGTTGACGCTCTCGGTCATTTGTTGCGCGTCGATACCCTCTTGCGTGGCTGGTACTTGATAGCGCCTGAGGCTGGTTTCCGGTGCGGTGACGGTTACGGCTTGTTCTGCCTCGTTTGCAACGGCAACCATGGGTACAAAGAGAACAAAGAGAACAAAGAGAACAATAGGCAGAACGGGGAGGCTGCGCAGCAAGATGCTGCAATAGCACCAATGCAGCCAGTGCGCGTCTGACGCGCGGCGGATCGCGATGGTCATGGGAGTTTCCTGCAATAGCGCGGCTGTAGCGTGATGCTGCAGCCGGCTGGTCAACCGGTTGCGATGGGCGAGGTTGCGGCATCACGAAGCCGCAGCAAAGCCGATCGCAGGCGAGTTCAGCGGATGGACCAGGCAGGCAGGGGTGGCGCGCGCGCGGCATAGACGACCAGGTCGGTCGTGGCAGGCGCAGGGGAAGGATGTGGTGGGACAGCTGCGCTGCCAGAAGGCAGCAGTAGTACTGGCGTCGCCGCCGGCAGCACTGACCAGGCAGCCAGGGTGCTGCAGGCCGGGCAATGGTTATCGGCAGTGTTGTTAGTGGTGTTTTGACTGTCAGGGGAGTTGCTGTCGCCAGGCTGCAACAAAGCGCCCGGCTGGGTCAGCACGATGCGCTTGACGCCCTCGGCGGTACAGACTTCCACCGTCCCCGGTGCTGCCAGCGCATGCCGTAGCAGCATGCCGGCATGTGCCACGCTCTGCCCCTGCAGCACGGCGCATAGGCCGAGCAACAGGCGCAGCGTCAGGATGCGCAGCAGCGAATTGAAGCGTGAGTGGGAACGAAACATGGGCCGCCACTATATCGCAAGCGTCGAGCCCATGTCTTGGTGGTTCAGAACGTCGGCAGGTTGAGCGTGGCGTCGACCATGGCGGTGGCACGCTGCATGTCGTAATTGCGATACATGTTCTGCTTCACCAGGAAGGACGCGCCGCCGTAGAACTTTTCGTATTGCTGATGACGACCGGCGAACTCCGAGCCGACAAAGTCCCAGGCCATGCGCATCAAGGCCACCCGCTCACGCGCGCTGTGGCTCACCGAGTGCACATAGCGCTCCACGTCCTTGGCGATTTCCGGATTCTGGAAATCCAGATCGGAGGAGGGCTGCATGATCATGGCGCCGCCCGACATCTCGCGGATCATGTCGATCATGCGCGGGTTGATCTCCGACTGCATTGCCATCACGGCATACAGCGTGGCACGCGAAGGCCACAGCACGCCTTCGTCGTCGGTGGTGGCCATGACTTCCTGCGCCCGCAGCATCGACTCCACTGTCTGTGCCTGCGCCGCCAGTTCGCCCATCTGGGTCATGACCGCCGGGTTGGCGGCATTGCCAGTCATCTCGTTCAGGCGTTGCGCCAGACCCATCATGAAGCGTAGCTTGGTGGCATAGCGCGACTGCGCCTGATGGTTACCGTAAATGTGGGCCGGGGTGTTCCACCATTGCTCGCGCGCCAGCGCGATATTGCGATGCACGAACACCTGCTCCCAGGGAATGAAGACGTTCTCGAACACCAGCAGCGAGTCGGTTTCATCAAAGCGGCCGGTGAGCGGATAGTCAAAGCTGTTGCTGGCCTGCATGGCAAAGGGTCGGCGTGAATACATCTTCACGCCCGGGGCGTTGATGCGCATGGCGGCGTTGATGGCGTAGTTCTCGTCACCCGGCTGCAGCGGGGTGATGCAGCTCAGTTGTATCCAGTCCGACAGAATCGCCCCGGTGCCCAATTGCTGCGCGCCCGAAACCACGATGCCGTCATCACGCTCCTTGACGATGCCGGCATACAGGCTGGGATCGGACTGCTTGTGCGCCGGCTTGGAGCGATCGATCTGCGGCGGCACGATGGCGTAGCTGACGTATTGATGGTTCTCGCGCAGATATTGATGAAAATTCACCACGTTATCGGCCCACTGCTGGCCGTGCTTGGCAAACACGCTCGGCTTGGCGGCATAGCCGGTGAAAAAGCCGGCCACATGGTCAGGCGTGCGCCCCATCAGACCGCAGGTGCTCTCGGCCCAGGCTTCATAGAAGCTGCGTTTGGTGGCCAGATCGTCGGCGGTTTTGGGAATCTGGTAGCAGCGCAGCACTGGGTCGCCAGTGAGCGGTGAGGCAAAGGTCATGCGCTCGCGATTGGCCGGATCGGCCGCCATGTCGAACAGCTTGGCCACCGACTCCACCGCACCCTTGAACGCCGGATGGGTGGTGACATCCTTCACCAGTTCGCCGTTGACAAACACCTGCCGGCCATCAGCCTTGATGGAACGGACATATTCCTCGCCGGTACGTAATTTGGCAGTGGTGCGAGTCTGGGTCAGCATGCTGTGCTCCTGTGGAGATACTGTGGGGGTAGCGGTCAGCCGAAAAATAGCTACATTTTGTAGCTATGTCAAACTGTTTGTATGAATACGCCCAAAACCTCATCTGCCCGAAAATCCGCACCCGATGTGGCGGTGCTCAGTCCTGTCTACGAACCGCCACTGTCGGTCAGTCATCGCGCGCTGCTGTTGCAGGGCAAGGACGAGGCCTTTCGTGACCTGATCTACAGCATGGTGCTGTCGTTTGGCCGGCTGTTGAGCTGCCGCGAGGCCTTCGGGCGGGAAATCGGGCTCACCGGCAGCCAGTACACGGTGCTGATCGGGGTGGCCCACCGCCAGGGCAGTCAGGGCGTGAGCATCCGCGCCCTGGCCGAGCATGTGCTGCTGGCCTCCACCCATGTCACAACGGAAGTCGGGCGTCTGATTCGCAAGGGTCTGTTGCAAAAGCGTCCCAATCGCGATGACCGGCGCAGTGTGCTGGTATCGCTGTCGCCGCGCGGTCAGCGTGTACTCGAAGGCCTCGCCCCGTTTCTGCGCCAGATCAATGACACGCTGTTTCAGGATATCGGCCGGGCCGAATTCGACAGCCTGGGTCAGATACTGCAGCGGTTTACCCGGAATACCGAAGCCGCGATGCAGCAGATTGCGCCGCGACAAAGTTCAGTTCGAGGCATCAACAAGCCGCTTAAAGCTGTTAAAAAGGCAGTCAGAACAAAAGGCCGCAAGGTCAGCATATCCCGCATATCGGCAACATTGAGGAGAGAGCGATGAGCCATTGCAGCAAGTATTTCAAGCGGTCAATAACGGGCGTCCTGTTCGGGTTCTCGGCAGCCTTTTCGTTGTTCGCATTGGCGCAAGCGGCACGGGCGCAGGAATGGCCGGCCAAGCCAGTGCGGCTGGTATCACCCTATCCGCCGGGTGGTGTGGCCGACATTGCCGCGCGCCTGATTAGCGCCAAGCTGGCCGACATCTGGAAGCAGCAAGTGCTGGTGGAAAACCGTGTTGGTGGTGGCGGTGTCGTTGGCACCGAGCATGTGGCCAAGGCCGCGCCCGATGGTTACACCTTCCTGGTGGCGACAGTGGGCGAGTACACCATCACGCCACACATGTATTCCAAGCTCAGTTTCAATGTCAGCAAAGACCTGGCGCCGGTACTGTTTGCTACCGATACGCCGTTGATGTTTGCGGCCAATGCCGGCGCCGCGTTCAATAACGTCAAGGAAATGATCGCCTACTCGCGCAGTGTCGCTGGTGGTCTGTCGTATGCCTCGCCCGGTTTGGCGACCGTCAACCATGTGGTGGCTGAACGCTTTGCACTGGAGTCGGGTGCGAAGCTGGTGCATGTGCCCTACAAGGG
>CAIPUP010000081.1 GCA_903868285.1 uncultured beta proteobacterium | reverse complement strand
GAGGAATAGGCGATGAGCTTTTTCATATCGGCCTGTACCAGTGCCACCAGACCGATATAGACCACTGCGATCAGCGACAGCGTGATCATCATCCCCGACAGGGCTTGGCTGGCATCCGGGGCAATCGGCAGCGAGAAGCGGAGAAATCCATAGGCGCCCAGCTTGAGCATGATCGCAGCCAGCACTGCCGAGCCACCGGTCGGCGCCTCGACGTGCGCATCCGGCAGCCAGGTGTGTACTGGCCACATCGGCACCTTGACTGCGAACGCCATCAGGAAAGCCAGAAACACCAGAGTCTGCGCCGTCATGCCCAGCGGCAACTGATGGAAGTCCTGAATGGAGAAGCTCCCGCCAGCCTGCTTGAACAGGTACAGGAAGGCCACGAGCATCAACAACGAACCCAGCAAGGTGTAGAGAAAAAACTTGAACGCCGCATAGACCCGGTTCGGTCCGCCCCAGACGCCGATCACCAGATACATCGGAATCAGCGTGGCCTCGAAAAACACATAAAACAGCATGGCGTCCAGCGCTGCGAAGACACCGTTCATCAGACCCGACATGATCAGGAACGCCGCCAGGTACTGCGCCACCCGCTTCTGGATTACTTCCCAACCAGCCAGCACCACCAGCATCGTGATGAAACTATTGAGTACCAGGAACAATACCGAGATGCCGTCAACGCCCAGGTGATAGTTCACCGCAAAAAATTCGATCCAGGGTGTCTTTTCGACAAACTGCATGACGGACTGGGTGCGATCGAAATCACGCACCAAGGGCAAAGTCACCAGCAAGCCCAGCACCGCTCCCGACAAAGCAATCCAGCGCGCGATTGAGGCCCGCTCATTCGAACCAACGAGCAACACTGCCAGGCCGGTCAGGATAGGCAGCCAGATGGCCAGGCTCAGCCAGGCAATGGGTTCAGACATCGTGGTTCGCTCGGTTCGGCAAAAAAAGCATTCGGATAAACATTAGGAGTTGGGCATCATTAGGGAATACAGCGACAGCAGCACCAGTACCCCCAGCAACATGGCAATGGCATAGGTGTAGATGTAGCCAGCCTGGAACCAGCGCACTACACCAGCCAGCCAGCCGACCAGACGCGCCGTCCCGTTAACCATCAAGCCATCGATGATGAGCATGTCGCCGATGCGCCAGAGTCCACGACCGAGCTTGACTGCGCCGCCGGCAAAGACCGCCTGGTTGAAATCGTCAAAGCCGTATTTGCGCTCAAGGATGCTGACCAGAAAGCCAGCCCGCGCGCGGATCAGCCCCGGCCATTCTGGCTTGAGCACATACAGCACGAAGGCCGTCAGCAATCCCGACACCGCGAGCCAGAAGGGCAAGGTCTGAACGCCATGCGCCATCATGGCGGTGACGCCATGAAAGTGTTCGCGCAGATCGGCAATCCAGACATGCTCAGGCGCAACGAAGATGGCATCACCGAAATAGTCACCGTACAGCACCGCGCCTATCAGCCAGCCGGCAGCAATCGAGGGGATGGCCAGCAATACCAAAGGCAACCAGACCACCCAGGGGGATTCATGCGGGGCATGACCGGCAGCATGCCCATGCGAGTCGTGGCTGTGGTCATTGTGGCTGTCGTGGCCATGCTCCGCATGCGCTGCGGCCTCGGCAAACCGCTCCTTGCCATGAAAGGCAAAGAACACCATGCGAAACGAATACAGAGCACCGATGAACACGCCACCCAACGCAGCTGCGTAAGCAATACCACTGCCGGCGCGGGTCGAGGCATGCAGCGCCTCGATGATGGAGTCCTTGGAGAAGAATCCGGCAAAGGGCGGGAAGCCGGCGTTGGCAAAGGCGGCGATCAACACCGTGCCATAGGTAATGGGCATGTATTTCCACAAGCCGCCCATACGCCGCATGTCCTGCTCATGATGCATGGCAATGATGACCGAGCCAGCGCCGAGGAACAACACCGCCTTGAAAAAGGCGTGGGTCATCAAGTGGAAGATTGCGGTCGAATAAGCCGACGCACCCAGCGCCATGGTCATATAGCCAAGCTGTGACAAGGTGGAGTACGCCACCACCCGCTTGATGTCGTACTGAACAATCGCCACCAGGGCCATGAAGAATGCAGTGATGGCACCGATCACCAGAATGAAGGACAGCGCAGCTTCGGACAACTCGAACAGCGGCGACATACGCGCCACCATGAAGATGCCGGCGGTGACCATGGTTGCGGCGTGGATCAGCGCCGAGATCGGTGTCGGGCCTTCCATCGAATCCGGCAGCCAGACATGCAGCGGAAACTGCGCCGACTTGCCCATGGCGCCGATGAACAGGCAGATACACACCACGGTCACCAGCATCCAGGGTGATCCCGGAATCAGTTCCAGCGAGGTGTTGGCAAGCGATTGCGCACCGGAGAAGGCATCGAACACGGCTGCATAGTCGAGGGTTCCGGTCCAGGCCAGGATCAGACCGATACCGAGCAAGAAACCGAAGTCACCCACACGGTTGACGAGAAAGGCTTTGAGGTTGGCGTAGATAGCAGTCGGTCGGGTGTACCAGAAACCGATTAGCAGATAGGACACCAGTCCAACAGCCTCCCAGCCAAAGAACAATTGCAGGAAGTTGTTGGACATCACCAGCATCAGCATGGCGAAGGTAAACAAAGAGATGTAGGAGAAAAATCGCTGATAGCCCGGGTCTTCAGCCATATAGCCGATGGTGTACAGATGCACCATCAGCGAGACCGAGGTCACCACCACCATCATCAGTGCCGACAGCGGGTCGATCAGAAAGCCGATCTGCAGTGTCACGCTGCCCGAGGTGATCCAGGTGTAGAGCGGGCCGTTGAAGCGCTCACCCTGCATAACATCCTGCAGCACCATCAGCGCAGCCAAAAAGGACACAGCGACACCGGCAATGGTGACCAGGTGCGAGGCAGTACGGCCAATCTGGCGGCCGAACAAGCCAGCCAGCAATGCACCGCACAGCGGCGCCAGCGGAATCAGCAGGTAGATGGACTTGAGCATCAGCGCGTCATCCCTTCAGGCTGTCGAGATCATCGACGTTGATGGTCGCCAGATTTCGGAACAGCACCACCAGTATTGCCAGGCCGATGGCTGATTCCGCCGCCGCCACGGTGAGGATGAAAAACACAAACACCTGCCCCGACAGATCACCAAGAAAATGTGAAAAAGCGATGAAGTTGAGGTTCACTGCCAGCAGCATCAGTTCGATCGCCATCAGCAGCACAATGACATTCTTGCGGTTGAGAAATATACCCACCACGCTGATCGCGAACAGCAACGCGCCAAAGATCAGGAAATGGGCCAGTGTCGGCGTAGCGCTCATGACGGATTCAGTCCTGTTTTTCCGAAGGCATGGAAATCAGCCGTACACGGTCGGCGCGCTTGACCCGAACCTGCTGTGAAGGGTCCTGAAATTTGCTGTCTTTGCGACGCGAGCGCATGGTGAGCGCAATGGCCGCGACAATGGCCACCAGCAACACCACCGCTGCCAGCTCGAATGGATAGACATAGTCGGTGTAGAGCACACGTCCCAGTTCGCGCGTGTTGCTGTAGCCCTGGCCGGGGTCGACCAGGCCGGTGCTGCGGCGCCAAGCGTGCGACACCACCAGAATCATTTCCACGGCGATAAATCCACCCACCACCAGCGCGAGCGGCAGGTTGGCCCAGAACCCGGCGCGCACCTTCTCGATGTTGATATCGAGCATCATCACCACGAACAAAAACAACACCATCACCGCACCGACATAGACCAGCACCAGCGTGATGGCCAGGAACTCTGCACGCAACAGCATCCAGATCGCCGCCGAGGAGAAAAACGCCAGCACCAGAAACAGCGCCGCGTGCACAGGGTTGCGGGCAGTGATGACTCGCAGTGCCGCCACCAAAGTGATGGCGCTGAAGACATAAAAAATGAGCATTTCAAAATTCATGGCAGTCACCGGTAAGCCGCGTCCTGGGCACGATCCTTGGCAATCGACTCCTCCCAGCGATCACCCACCGCCAGCAACATGTCCTTGGTGTAGTAGAGGTCGCCGCGTTTTTCACCGTGGTATTCAAGGATGCGCGTCTCGACGATGGAATCCACCGGGCAGGACTCCTCGCAGAAACCGCAAAAAATGCATTTGGTGAGGTCGATGTCGTAACGCGTGGTGCGGCGGGTGCCGTCCTCACGCTTGGCCGACTCGATGGTGATGGCCAGCGCCGGGCACACT
>CAIPUP010000080.1 GCA_903868285.1 uncultured beta proteobacterium | reverse complement strand
GTCAGGGCGTCATCGTCTCGGCCGAAGGCTCGGGCAGCGATGCCCGGCTGCAGATCAACTTTGGTCGTGCCGGCATGAAATGGCTGGCGTTGGAGTATGCGAAGTTGACGGCGGTTTGATTGCACTGAGATTTGAACCGGCGCGCGACATGATTACGCAATGACTTACATGAGAGGAAAAGTAATGCAAAGCCATAACGCTTCGTCCCTTCGATTACGCTGGCCTACCCAGCGCAGGTCCTCCGCGCGCAGGATGTCTCTGTTCGTCGTCGCGCTTGTAGCGGTGTGCACCGGTCTGGTCCAGGCGCAGTCACCCTCGCCGTCTGCTTCGTCCGGGCAATCCGCCGCCTGGCCGCAGCGTGCGCTGACGCTGGTGGTGCCGTTTCCGCCCGGCGGCGGGCCGGATTTGTTTGCGCGCATCGTGGCCGAGCGTCTGCCCTCGCGCCTGGGGCAGCCGTTGCTGGTGGAGAACCGTCCCGGCGTGGGTGGACTGGCCGGTGCCAATGCCGTGGCGCGCGCCAGCGATGGCCACAGCTTTCTGGTGGCGCCCAACACCATTGCCATCGCGCCGCATGTGCTGCCCAAAGGCGCTGCTGGCGGGGTGGATGTGATGAAGGACCTGATGCCAGTGATCCTGCCAGCCTCGACGCCGATGATGCTGGTGGTGAATCCGTCGCTGGGGGTGAAGTCGGTGGCCGAACTGGTGGCGTTGGTGAAGACGCGTCCCGGCTTGCCCTATGCCAGTGCCGGCAATGGCTCGCCGATGCATATCGCCGGCGAGTTGTTCCGGCGCGCGGCCGGCATTGATCTGTCGCACATCCCGTACAAGGGCGTAGCACCCTCGGTGGCCGATACCCTGGGTGGCCAGGTGCAGCTGTTGTTTGTGGCCTACGGTGGCGGCATCGCGCAGCATCTGCGCGTCGGCAAGTTACAGGTGCTTGCCGTGACCGAGAAGCGTCGCAGTCCGTTGTTGCCGGGCATTCCCACCATGGCCGAGGCTGGTTTCAAGGGCGTCGAGACCGATGCCTGGTACGGCGTGCTAGCACCTCTTGGCACGCCACCAGCGGTGATTACCCGCATGAATCAGGAGATCAACACCATGCTGGCCATCCCCGAGGTGCGCGAGAAGATGAACGCCGCCGGCATCGATGTGCGCGGTGGCACCGCCGAGGCCTTCGCCACCGAGATGCGCGAGGACCATGAACGCTATGGCCGCATCGTGCGCGAATTCGGCATCAAGGCCGACTGAATTTCGAAAACGCCGCAGCGTTTCGCGCATGCCATAGCTGGCAAGCCGCTGTAATAGCATAAGTTATTGATTTAATTGACTTTTTAAGGATACGAGATGACATTGCCCAGCCCTGTCAAAGCGCCGTTTCACACCGCCGTGGCGCAGTTCCAGTCCGGTGCTGACAGCCCGCGGGCGTTTCTGGAGCGCTGTCTGGCCGCGGTTGATCGCTTCGAGCCGCAGGTGGGCGCTTTCGTCTGCATGGACATTGCCGCGGCGCGTGCTGCCGCTGATGCCGCCAGTGCGCGCTGGAAAAGCGGCAGCCCGCTGTCGCGCATCGATGGCATGCCGGTGGGCATCAAGGACATCATCGAGACAGCGCAGTTCCCGACCCAGATGGGTTCGCCGCTG
>CAIPUP010000079.1 GCA_903868285.1 uncultured beta proteobacterium | reverse complement strand
CGGCTGGAAAAATATCGTGATGATCCGGCACGTGATGTGCGTGCCATGAGCGAGCTGCGGCCATTGCAGACGCAGTGGCTGCGTAGCTTGGCAGCCAGTCATTCCAGTCGTGGTGCAGGCAGCGGCATCGATCCGCAACTGGAACAATTCGGCTGGATGCTGGAGGAGCTGCGGGTGCAACTGTTCGCGCAGACCCTGCGCACACCGGTGCCGGTGTCAGCCAAGCGGCTGCAGAAACTGTGGGAGAGTCTGCAGCGCTAGGCTGTATTCGTTACCGCCTCAAGCCCACAGTTCCTTGCTGGCCAGCTTCGCACCTGCGGCCAGGGCTTCGAACTTGGCCCACATGATGCTCGGATGCACGCGACGGTAGAACGGGCCCTGGGCGAAGCCGCAGTCGGTGCCGGCCATGATGTTCTCGCGTCCGACCAGTTTTGCGATGCGCACAATGCGCTCGGCCACCAGCTCCGGATGTTCGACCACATTGGTGGCATGACTGATGACGCCGGGAACGATGACCTTGCCGGCCGGCAGCTTGATGTCCTGCCACACCTTCCATTCATGTTCATGTCGCGGATTGGCACCTTCGATCAGATAGGCGCCAGCACGCACTTTCAGAATCAGGTCGGCGATGTCCTTGAACGGCACATCGGTGGTGTGCGGGCCGGGCCAGCTGCCCCAGCACACGTGATAGCGCACCTTGTCCTCGGGGATGCCCTCGAGCGAGTGGTTGATCAGCTCGACCTGACGTGCCAGCCAGTTGCGGTAGTCGGCAAAGCTCGCTGGCGGCACCATGCGATCGAAGGTGACGGCGGCGCGGGCATCGTCCAGCTGCACATTGAAGCCGGCATCGACGATCATCTTGTATTCGCTGCGCATGGCCTCGGCAATGGCCACTTGCAAGTCATCTTCGGTCTTGTAGAAGAGGTTCTTGCGGTCAGGAATGACGCTCGATACCGCGGCCACCGGCATGAAGGCATCTTCGGTTTTGGTGGTCTGGAGTGCCGCCTTGAAGTTGTCGATGTCGCGTTGCAGCTGCGGCTGACCGGTGTAGCTGACCGCGCCGACGCAGACTGATTCCGAGGTGGTGGCCATGCCTTCCTTGGCATCCATCTCGGCATAGAAGGCAGAAAAGCGGGTGCGGTCGGCGCCGCGTGTCCAGGCGTTCTGGCCAGGCGCGAACGGCCGGCGCTCGAAGCCCGACAGGCGCTCCAGTGCATATTGCGACCAGCTGATGGCCTTGCCGAATTCGCCATCGCTCACCACATCGACACCGGCGCCCGCTTGTTCAGCCACCACTTCGGCCACACTGCGCTTGAGTACCGCTTCATGCCGCGCGGTGTCGGGCGTGCCAGCCTGTTGCAGTTTCAAACATTCTTGCAGTTCGGCCGGACGGATCAGGCTGCCGACATGGGTCGTGAGGATGCGTTGTGTGCTGCGCTTCAAGGGCGTTCTCCGGATGGCTGTAGTACGACGAAGGGAGGGGTAATGACTGATGAGCGGGCGGAGCGTGACTCGTGTCACGCAAAGACGCGGCATTCTAGCCGCGAAGCGAGGCGGTTTCGAGGCAGAATGGCGGGCGATGTCCACTGGAGGAAAATCATGCTGCCAAAGTCAATGTCAACGCAAAACCGAAACCATTTCTGCCTTCATCAATGCGCGCTGTTCGCGTTCTCGCTGTTGGCCTTGATTGCGGGCGGCGTCACGCCGCTGGCGGCGCAGGAGTATCCGCAGCGCGAAATACGCTCGATCTGCAATTTCGCCGCTGGTTCTGGCGCCGATATTCTGGTGCGCTACTACAGCGACAAGCTGTCGCGTCTGGCCGGCAAGCCGGTGATCGTCGAGAACAAGCCCGGCGCCCTGGGCAATATCGCCACCGAGTTCGTGGCCAAGGCAGCGCCGGATGGATACACCATCAATATCGGACCGCTGAGCTCGACCCTGGCTTCGGCACCGCATATCTTCAAGAAAGTAAGCTTCGATCCGCTCAAGGATTTCATTGCTGTGGCGAGCATTGCCAAACTCAGCTTTGTGCTGGCGGTGGATGCCAAGGGGCCGGTGTACACCGTGGCGCAACTGGTGGAGTACCTGAAGAAAAAGCCTGGTGATGGCATGTACGGCGCGGGCAATAACTCCGGCCTGATCGGCGGCGAGCTGTTCAAGGATCGTGCTGGTCTCAAGACCACCTATGTGCCGTACAAGACCTCGCAGCAGGCGGTCAATGATGTCATTGGCGGTCAGCTCGATTTCTTTGTCTATGACGCCACCTTCACCGTCGGTCAGGCCAAAGCCGGTCTGGTGCGCATCATCGCTGCCACCTCGGGCCAGCGCAGTCCGGCCCTGGGCAATGTGCCGACGCTGATCGAATCCGGTCTGGCCGGCATCGATATCACGCCCTGGTGGGGCGTGGCGGTACCGGCCGGCGTGCCGCGACCGATCGTGGAAAAACTGGCTGGCTGGTTCAACCAGATCTCGGCCATGGAAGAGACCAAGACTTTTCTCAGTCGCGTTGCCACCGACCCCTTCCCCGGCACGCCGGAGGCCACGGCGGCGCTGCTGCGTGCTGACTACGAGCGCTGGGGCCAGTATGTGAAGCTGGCCAAGATCGAGCCGCAGTAAGGACGCAGAAGCAGAAGCGCGGAGGCAGAAGGTCGGAAGCAGAAGCCCGGCAGCAGAAGTTCGGGCGCGGATTACTCGGGCTGGATGTTCAGTTCGCGTATCACCCGACCCCAGGCCTCCAGTTCCTTGCGGATGAAGGCAGCGGTGGCCTCGGGTGTGTCGGCGGCATTGGGATAGGGATACATGCCGACCTGGCGCAGCCGCTCGACGATGTCGCTCTGGCGCAGCACCGCATCCAGATCGCGGTTGATGCTACGAATGATCTCGGGCGGCGTGCCGCTGGGTGCGGCGAATACAAACCAACCCGCCACATCGAAGCCGGGATAGGTTTCGGCTACGGTCGGAATATTGTCGTAGCCCGGCAGGCGTACCGGCACGGTGGTGGCCAGCGCCCGCAGCGCGCCGCTTTTCAGATGCGGTGCCGCCGCCGGCACGGCCAGGATCACCAACTGGGTGCGTCCGGCCAGCGTGTCCTGTACCCCTTGCGGCATCTGCGCATACGGCGCTTGCAGGATGTTGATGCCGCCAAGCTTGTTCAGCCATGCCGCCGCCATGCCGGAAAAATTGCGCGGACCGTCGGTGGCGAAGGTGAGCTTGCCAGTTGCGGATTTTTCCAGGGCCACCAGCTCGCTGATGCTTTTGGCATTGACCGAAGGATGTGCCAGCACCAGAAATGGCGCCCGTGCCACCATGCCGATGGGAGCGAAGTCGCGCGCCGGATCGTAGGGCAGCGACTTGAAGGTGTAGGGATTGGTCACCAGTGCCGCAGCCGTGGCAAAGAACAGCGTGTAGCCATCGGCTGGCGCGCGCGCCGCCACTTGTGCGCCAATGACATTGCCGCTGCCGGGACGGTTGTCGACGATCACTTGTTGATTCCAGTTGCGCGACAGCCGCTCCGATACCAGTCGCGCCACGATATCCGGTGCGCCGCCGGCAGCCTGCGACACGATCAGTCGCACGCTGCGCGTTGGCCAGTTCGCATGGCTACCCTGGGGCCCGCCTTGTGCTGCCGCCTGCCAGGCGCACAGCGCACCGAGGGTGATGGTCAGCCAGCGCAGGCTGCTGCTGATGGTGTGGTGAGCCGATTGGCGTTGACGGGTCATGGTGGTCTCCTCCTCCGGTTACGTGCGCCGCAGTGTGCCGAACTGTGATCGGCGCGATGGCGGGACGGATTGCGGGGCGGATTCTGTCATGGGTCGTTCATGTTCGCGCCGACGTCGGTGTCATACTCGTCGCGTTTGATGTCCGCTGACGGAGGCTGCAGATTCATGGCGTATTTTGAATTTCGTGTAGGTGGTGCGGCTGGTTCCAGCGAATTGACATCTGGTGATGGTCGTGGCGCTGTGCCCAGAGCGCTGCTGCGCGCGCTGATCAGTCTGTTCCATCCCAAAATTTTCAGCCTGATGCTGTGGCCACCCTTGCTGGCGTTGATACTTTGGCTGGGGCTGTCGTTCGCGTTCTGGGGCCAGATGGCGGCCTGGATCAGCCAGGAGTTTCAGACCATGGACAGCGTCAACTGGCTGTTCGGCTGGTGGCCGTTCTCGCTGCTGGCCAGCTCCATCGGCTGGGTGGTGCTGGTGCTGATGTTCGTACCTATCGTGCTCATCAGCGCCAGTATCATCATCGCCCTGGTCGGCATGCCCATCATGTTGTCGCATGTCGCCGCACGCGACTATCCGCAGTTGCAACGCGCCCAGGGCGTGCGCCACGCGTTGCATGCCTTGTTGGGTGGCTGGCTGAATGTCTTGCTGGCGTTGGGCGGCTTGTTTGTGCTGGGTGTGCTGAGCGCACCGCTGTGGTTGGTGCCTTTATTGTGGCCGGTGCTGCCGGTGTTGCTGCTGGCCTGGTTCGATCAGCGCTTGCTGGGTTTCGAGGCCCTGGCCGAACATGCCGATGCCACAGAGCGACGCGCTATTCGCCGGCAACATTGGCGCAGCCTGATGTTGCTGGGCGTGATACTGGCGATAATCGGCTTTATCCCTTTTCTGGGACTGTTCTCGCCGGTGTATGGCGCACTGGCATTTATTCACTTCTGTCTGGATGCCCTGGCGCGACAGCGCAGTGATCCGCTGGACAATGTGTCTTATCGCGAAGTGGATGAGACAGAGCTTGTTGGCAGCGAACCGAATAATCCCGAGCAGCAACGACTGGAGGAGCGGCCATGATAGGCGGCATCATCATTGGCGATGAAATCATGCGCGGCAAGCGCGAGGATAAACACTTTCGCAAGCTGATCGAGTTGTTGGCAGCGCGCGGATTGAAGCTGGACTGGGCACAGTATCTGGGCGACAGTCCGGCGCTGATCACCGAGACACTGCGACGTTCTCTGGCAACGCCGGATATCGTGTTTTGCTTCGGTGGCATCGGCGCAACGCCAGACGATCACACCCGCCAGTGTGCTGCTGCGGCAGTCGGGGTAGATCTGGCGCTGCATGCCGAGGCAGAAGCGGAAATCCGCGCCCGTTTTGGTGATGAGGCCACGCCGCAGCGGCTGAAGATGGGCGAGTTTCCCATCGGGTCGCACATCATTCCCAATCCCTACAACCGCATCCCTGGTTTCAGTGTCGGAGATCATCACTTCGTGCCGGGTTTTCCGGTGATGGCCTGGCCGATGGTGGAGTGGGTGCTCGATCACCGCTATGCCGCGCTGTTTCATCGCGAGGCCGAGGCCGAGGCTGCCATCATCGTGTTTGATCTGCCGGAGTCGTCAGTGACACCGATCATGGAGCAGGTGGAATCGACCTATGCCCGCGTCAAGAGTTTCAGCCTGCCCTCGATGGGCGAGGATGAGCGCGGTCGTCGTGTCGGCGGTCGGCATATCGAGTTGGGCGTGCGCGGCGAGCCGGGCGAAGTGGCGCTGGCCATCGCACAGATGAAGCTGGCGGTGGTGGCGATACAGGGTCGCTGGCAGTTGCCGGTAGCGTCGGCTGGGGCAGCGCCGGTTGGTGACGGCACAAAAGAAGGCGCAGGCGAAGGCACAAATGAAAAGGCCCCGGTATGACCCGGGGCCTTCCAAAACAACGTCGATACAGAGGAGGAGGAGGATGTGCCGGCGTTGAAAAGGGTTACAACTTCAGATTCTTTTGTAACAGCGCAGTTCGCGAATCCGACTCAGACCGCAGCCGACTTGCGCTTGGACGATTCACGGCTGCTGGCAGTCACCGCGGCGAAGTTGGCTTCCGCCAGTTCGCTGGCCTGCTTGGCCACTTTGCTCATGCTGTCGTAGGCGGAGTTGGCGGCAGCCAGGGCCGACTTCATCGCAGCCACAGCCACATCCGAGCCGGCCGGCGCGTTCTTGGTCACCTTGTCCAGGGTGCTGGCCAGGGTTTTGTTGGCCTCGGCAGTCTGCGCCTCGAAAAACTTGCTCACTTCGCCTTGCGACTGGGCAGCCACTTCATACACGCTGCGCGAGAAGGCCACCGCCTTTTCCAGCGAGGGCTGGGCGGCAGCGGTGCTCAGGCTGATGAACTCTTGCACATCCTTGGCGCCGGCCAGCGACTTGACATGGCTGACGCTGTCTTCAAAGGCGGCCTTGGCGGCATTGAACTGCAGCGCCGACAGGCGTTCGATGGCAGAAAACTGAGTGCTGCAAAAGCCGATCATGGCTTCCACGCCGGCTTTGTTGGCGGCGGCGATTTGTTCCGGGGTCACGTACATGGCTGGATCTCCTGTGCTTGGTAGGGTGATTCGAGTGGGCTTTGTGCATCGCAACAATTTGAATTATAGGGGCGGGCAAGTCGAAGTCAAGCGCTTTTTTTGCAATGCAGCAAAAAAATCGGCGGTTTTTATAAATCGTAATAAAATCAATAACTTAACGAATTTCTTGGCGGGTAGCGTGATGCCCTGGAGGACCCATGAGCCAGTCTGATGCGCAGTTCCCCGGAAATTCTGCAGCGCCGCAAGCCGATTCCGGCCTGACATCCAGCGCGCTGTTCGTGGCAGCCATGCCGCCGCTGTTCGTGTTTCTCTGGGCCACCGGCTTTGTCTTCACCAAGCTGGGCATGCCCTATGTCGAACCGATGACCTTTCTGGTGCTGCGCTTTGTGCTGGTGATCTCGCTCATGCTGCCGATCGCGCTGCTGTGGCGTGCCCGCTGGCCGCACAGCTGGCCGGCTGCGCTGCACATCGTCGCCTCCGGGGCGCTGATCCATGGGGGTTACCTGGGCGGAGTGTTCAGTGCCATTCATGCCGGCATGTCGGCCGGGGTGATCGCGCTGGTGTGCGGGCTGCAACCCATCCTCACCGCCTTTGCCGCCGCGCCCATCCTGGGCGAGCGCCTGAGCCGTCGGCAATGGGCCGGTCTGCTACTTGGCTTGCTGGGTGTGGCGCTGGTGTTGCAGCGGCGCATGTCGCTCGATGGACTGTCGCTCACCAGCATCGCCGCGGCACTGGTGGCACTGGGCTCGATCACCTCCGGCACGGTGTACCAGAAGCGCTTCTGTCCCAACTTCGATTTGCGCAGCGGGGCGGTGTTGCAGTTCATCGGTGCGCTTTGTCTGGTGACGCCACTGGCCTTGCTGAACGAGACGCGTCAGGTGCAGTGGACCGGCGAGCTGGTGCTGGCCCTGGTCTGGCTGGTGGTGGCGCTGTCCATCGGTGCCATTGCGCTGCTGACGCTGCTGATCCGGCGCGGCGCGGTGACCAAGGTTGCCAGCCTGATCTATCTGGTGCCGCCGACCACGGCGGTGCTGGCCTGGCTGATGTTCGGTGAAACCTTCACCGGCCTGGCACTGCTGGGTATGGCCTTCACGGTGCTGGGTGTGGCACTGGTAGTGACGCGTCAGCCCGTCCCCGCCGCGAGCTCTGCGGCTACCCCCGCTGCTACCCCCGCTGCCATCCTTCCTGCCAGCGCCTCGCCTGCGCCGCACCGCGATGCGTGAGTCCGATGCCCGCCAGGGTCTGCCGCGCTCGCTCTATGGGCTGGTGGCAGCGATGGCGTTTTTCTGGGGCATGAACTGGCCGATCCTGAAAGTGACCCTGGCCGAGTGGGACCCGATGCGCTTTCGCTCTTTCTGTCTGGCGGTGGCGGCAGTGGGCTTGTTCGCCATCGCCCGCGCCAGCGGTGAGCGTCTGGCGGTGCCACGCGGCATGTGGCCGCGACTGCTGTGGATCACGCTGTTCAACAACGTTGGCTGGAATGTGCTCGGGGTGTATGGCATCCCGATGATGGACTCCGGTCGCGCCGCCATCCTTGGCTATACCTTTCCGGTGTGGAGCGTGCTGATCACCCTGCTGGTGCTGCGCCAGCGCATCGATCGGCAGCGCCTGTTCGGTGTTGCGCTCGGTCTGTGCGGCATGCTGCTGTTGCTGGGCGATGACGTGCTGGCGGTGGGACGCGCGCCGCTGGGCACCTTGCTGATGCTGGGTGCGGCGCTGTCCTGGGCCATCGGCACGGTGCTGATCAGTCGCTATCCGGTGGGATTGCCGCTGACTGCCTTTGCGGCCTGGCAGACACTGTTGTCCTGGGGGCTGATCACCGTGCTGTCGCTGATCTTCGAGCAGGGCCCGTTCCATCCGTTTCACCTCTCGCCATGGGCGCAGTTCGGGGCCTGGTACAACGGACTGGTGAGTTTCATTTTCTGCTTCTGGGCCTGGACCAAGATCTCCAGTCAGGCGCCGCCCACGGTGTCCTCGATGGCCACGCTGATGAATCCGGTCATCGGCGTATTCAGCGGCATGTTGATTCTGGGCGAGCGACCGCAATGGAAGGAATACCTGGCACTGGCGCTGGTGGTACTGGCCATGGCCACGGTGCTACGACCACGTCGCGCGGCCTGAGGCTAGGCCCAACATGCGGCCCCGGTGCGGTCCGCCCGGTGCGGCCCCCGGTGCGGCCTGGCTTCAGCCCTCCCAGGCCGGGAGCGTTTTCGGTACCGCCGCCAGCTGCCAGTGTGCGATGGCCCAGGCCAGTAACTCGGCGGGTGCTGCGCCACGCAGCGAAAGCGGTGGCTGCTGGCCCAGCCATTGCAGCACCTGAAACAGGTTGTCGGCGGCGCGGGCGTCATCCAGTGCCGGGGCCAGCGTCTGCTTGGACAGTTTTTCGCCGGCGGCGTTGCGCAGCAGCGGCAGGTGGGCATAGCGCAGCGGTGGCAAGCCGAGCAGTTGCCCGAGCAAGAATTGACGTGCGGTCGAGCTCAACAGATCGGCGCCACGCACCACATCGCTGATGCCCTGGGCAGCGTCATCCACCACCACCGCCAGCTGATAGGCGTGTAGGCCATCGGCGCGACGCAGTACGAAGTCACCCACCTGTTGCGCTGGCGACTGCTGCTGCGGTCCGAAAATGCGGTCGTTGAAATCGATTACCTCGCCCTGCAGTCGCAGGCGTCGTGCGCGTGCCGTTCGGCCCGCTGGCAAGCCATCGCGGCAGGTGCCTGGGTAGACCTGTTCGCCGTCGCCCAGCCAGCCGGCGTCGCCAAGCCAAC
The DNA here is from genome assembly GCA_903868285.1 of uncultured beta proteobacterium. GTDB lineage: Bacteria > Pseudomonadota > Gammaproteobacteria > Burkholderiales > SG8-39 > CAIPUP01. The sequence continues at coordinate 3,048 of CAIPUP010000079.1, read as the reverse complement.
CGGCGTCGCCAAGCCAACCGGCGTCGCCTAGCCAGCCCGCCTCAGCCACTTCGCGCCGGCTGCAGCCGCAGTCGTAGCTGCGGCCTTGCGCTGCCAGTTGCGCCAGGGCCTCGTCATACAGCGCGCTGCGCTGGCTCTGATAGAGCACGTCTTCATCCCAATGCAGGCCGTGCGCTGCCAGGCTGCGCAAGATTGCATCGGCTGCGCCAGGCATCTCGCGTGGCCGGTCCAGATCCTCCATGCGCAGCAGCCAGGCACCACCGGCGGCACGGGCATCCAGATAGCTGGCGGTGGCCGTCAGCAAGGAGCCCAGATGCAGCGGTCCGGTGGGTGAGGGCGCGAAGCGGCCACGGTAGCCGACACGATAGCGGCCGCGCTCTGCGTCGGCGCTGGGACCGTCGTTGCCCAAGTTGTTGTCAGTGCCTGGCAAGAATGTTCGATTCGAAAGCGGGGGTTATTGGTACTGAGGTTTGCAAGCCGCCAGCAGGGGAATTTCATGGCTGCCGCTACAATGTCGGACTGTTCATTTTCCCTGATTGCAAGGACGCAAACTATGACCACCGTGGCGCTGACCAAGGATAACTTCGAAGCCACGATCACTGGCAACGACATCGTGCTGGTGGACTTCTGGGCCTCCTGGTGTGGGCCTTGTCGTGCCTTTGCGCCGACCTTCGAGGCCGCATCCGAAAAGCACCCGGACATCGTATTCGCCAAGGTCGATACCGAGGCCGAACAGGAAATCGCGGCGGCGTTCAACATCCGCTCCATCCCGACCCTGATGCTGTTTCGCGAGAAGGTGATTCTGTTTGCCGAGGCTGGTGCGCTGCCGCCGCCGGCACTGGAGCAGGTCATCACGCAGGCGCGCAGCATCGACATGGATGCCGTGCGCAAGGAAATCGCCGAGCAGGGCGCGCAGCCGGATCAGACCGGTCCTGCCGCCTAGGCTTGTTGTTGCCTTGTCTTCGTCGTCGATTAGTGTTGGTTACGCCGTACCACCCTCAGTCATTGCAAGCCTGAAAGGACCCACCGCATGAGCACAACCCACAGCAACCCCTTGCAACGTCCGCTGAGCATCATTCTGCTGGCGCTGTGTGTCGCGATTGCCGGCATCGGTGGTTATGGCGTGATGCAGAACCTGCGGGTCGAGGAACTGGAGCAGATCCTGGCTGCGCTGGAAACCGAGAAGTCCAAGGCGGTGGCCGAAGCCGGTTCGCTGCGCGGCGGTGCTGCCGCCCAGGAGGCGCAGGTGAAGGAGATGGAAGCCGAGCTGACCTCGCTGCGGGCGCAGGTGGCCGAGTCGAATCTGGCACGCGCGGCACTGGACACGCCGCAGGCGCTGGCCGCACTGGAGGCGGCGGCCAAATCGGCCAAGTCGGCGAAGGCCGAGCACCATCTGGCGCTGGGCGGATTGCGCCTGTTGACCAAGGGCAAGCAGGATGCCCCGGCCGCCGCAGCGTTCGAGCGTGCGCTGGTGCTGGACAAGTCCAGTTGTGCTGCGCATGCCGCACTGGCCGCCATGGGCAAGAAGACCGAACTGCCGCCCGCCTGTGCGCCGGTGGTGGCGGCCACGCCTGCCGCGGCCGCAGCCCCGACCGCAGCCCCGGCCGCAGCCCCGGCCGCAGCGCCGACCGCAACCCCGGCGCCGGCAGCGCCTGCGGATGCTGCCCGGGGCGAAGGCAAGGGTGATGGCAAGGTTGAGGGCAAGGGTGAAAACAAGAAGGCCGACGGCAAATCATGATCGAGCATCGTCGTTCGGCCGAGCGTGGCCATGCCGACCATGGCTGGCTCAACAGCTATCACAGCTTTTCCTTCGCGGGCTATTACGACCCGGCGCATACCGGCTTTGGGCCCTTGCTGGTGATCAATGAGGACCGCATCCGTCCCGGTACCGGTTTTGGTACGCATGGTCATCGCGACATGGAAATCATCAGCTATGTGCTCGAAGGCGAGCTGGCGCATAAGGATTCCATGGGCAATGGCTCGGTGATGCGTCCGGGCGATGTGCAACGCATGAGCGCCGGGCGTGGCGTGCAGCACTCCGAGTTCAATCATGCGCAGGGCCTGACGCATTTCCTGCAGATCTGGATCGAGCCAGCGCAGCCCGGCGGTGATCCTGGCTATGAGCAAACGCATTTCGATGCCGCCGCCAAGCAGGGGCGGCTGTGTCTGGTGGCCTCGCCCGATGGCAGCCAGGGCTCGGTGACGCTGCGCCAGGACGCGCGCTTGTACGCCGGCTTGTTCGACGGGGCGCAGTCGGCTCAGCATGCGCTGGCGGCCACGCGCATGGCCTATGTGCATCTGGTGCGCGGGCGCTTGCAGGTGAACGGCGAGTGGCTGCAGGCGGGCGATGCGCTCAAGCTGCGCGATGAGGCCAGTGTGCAGTTGGGGCATGGCGAACAGGCCGAGGTGCTGCTGTTCGATCTGCCAAAGAATTCTTAAAAAGTCAATAAAATCAATAACTTATATAATGCTCTCGCGGCGCGCTCGGTACTGCGCCGGGTCGCCAGCCGCAAGGCCCAGCCGGCGCCGGGTCTGATCGTCGACCGGCCGCTGCCGGCGCCCGGCCTGGACATGATCAGTCCGTTCCTGATGATCGATCACTTCGGGCCGACGCCGGTTGCGGCTGGCAGCAGCGGCGGCCTCAATCCGCATCCGCATCGTGGCTTCGAGACCGTCACCCTGCTGTTCGAGGGCGTGATGGAGCATCAGGATTCAGCCGGCCATCGCGGACTGATACGCCCGGATGGCGTGCAATGGATGACCGCCGGCAGTGGTGTGCTGCATGCTGAATATCACGAGGCCGAGTTCGCCCGTCGCGGTGGCCAGCTGCATGGCATCCAGCTCTGGGTCAATCTGCCGCCGCAACACAAGATGACCACGCCTGGCTATCAGGACCTGTCACCGGAGCGCCTGACCTGCATCGATGCTGCGCCCGGTGTGCGGCTGTGGCTGATCGCCGGCGAAGCCTTTGGCCAGCAAGGCCCGGCGCGCACCCACAGTCCGATGCTGGTGGCGCGTGCCTGTCTGCAGCCTGGGGCGCGTCTGGCG
>CAIPUP010000078.1 GCA_903868285.1 uncultured beta proteobacterium | reverse complement strand
GCAGCACGCATTTCTTCGCTGCGACCACTGTCCTGATCGGCCAGCAGCGTGGCCAGTAGCGGCATGAGTTCGGCCGCATTGCGCTCGCGCCGAATCAACACCAGAGCCTCACGCTGGCGACGCTGACGATCCTCGAAGCGCAAACGCAAGTAGGGCTGTTGTGCCTGCACAAAGCGATCGATGATGGCGATCTGCGCGCGCTCGAGTGAGCCGACCCAGTCATCGATCTGCGACTGCAGCCGAGCGCTGTACACGCGGCGCTGCCGCGCTGCATCGCCGGCGAGAAACTCGCGCGCAAATTTTTCGTTTTCCTCGGCCAGCCGATGCTCCAGTCGCGCCAACTGATCCGGCCCGAGTTGCACCAGGGTCGGCACGGCTTCGCGCACCGCCTGTCGCACCAGAGACTGGTAACGCTCACGAAACTGTCCCCAGACCCAGCGCAGGTCCTCGGATGTCAGAGGACGCTCCAGCCGCTGCGCCGCCTCGGTCGCCAGCGTGGCATAGGCTGGCAGCTCGCGCTGACGATGCCATTGGTGCAAGCGCTGCACCGCGCTGCGTGCCTCGTTGTACTGCACACCCGGTTCAGGTTGGATGTAGTCGCGCACCAGATACAGAGTGAAGGTATCCAGGTGACCATAGCCCAGTGTCACCATGCTGCAGCCCTGCAGACCGAACAAGCCCAGCAGACTTAATAAACTGAGCGCGACGGCTCTGATTGCTGCGCGCGCAGTCATTCGCATGCTCGCTCGATCGGTCGCTGAATCGGTCGCTGAATCGGTCGCTGGATCGCCAGCATTTCAGGCACGCTCGGCATAGCGCCGCGTCAGCCACTCGGCCACCAGCGCCGGACGTTCGCTGCCCTGCAGTTCGATACGCACGGTCCAGTGCGTCTGCACGCCACCCTCGATAGTCGTCAGCTGATCCAGCCGAAAGCAGCCACGCAAGCAGGCACCAGCGGGCACCGGCGTGATGAAGCGCACCTTGTTCACGCCGTAGTTCACCCCCATCGCAACCCGTCGCAAATCCACGCACTGCTCCAGCATCCCCGGTATCAGTGCCAGGGTGAGAAAGCCATGCGCAATGGTGCCGCCAAACACCGAGTGCGCTGCGCGCGCGGTATCGACATGAATCCACTGCCGGTCGCCGGTGGCCTCGGCAAAGGCATCGATATGCGATTGCGGCAAGGCCATCCAGGGCCCGGGCGGCAGATCGCGTCCGAGCCATTGCTGCAAGCCGTCGACGCCATCGATAACAACCGGCATCGCGATCGCCCCAGCCGCAACATCGCCTGACGGGCCGTTGTTGACGGTGCTGGATACGACAAGGGGAGAACGATTTTTTGTCATGGCTGACTGGAGAGGGTACCGATGTGCTGCGACCGATGTGCTGCGACCGACGTGCTGCGACCAACGTGCTGCGACCCACACACTGCTAACGGCATGCAACTCGGCCGGCGGATTGTAGAGTGTGTAGAGTGCGCCGACCGCCCTTTCTGTTTTCAAGCAGGCAATGCCCGATGAGGACCTCGTGATCTCAGACCAGCCATCCCCCCATAACAAGGCCAAGACACTTGCCCGGCTAGCCGCCTGTGGCGCACTGCTGGCCGGCGCTGCAGTTGCGATGGGGGCATTTGGTGCACACGCGCTGCGTCACAGTCTCGCGCCAGAGCAGATCGCGCTATGGCAAACCGCCGTGCAGTATCAGTTCTGGCATGCCTTGGCCTTACTGCTGCTGCCAACAATGGCGCTGGGTAGCGTCACTCGCGGCAACCGCATCAACAACAACGCAAGTGGAGTCATCCGCATTGGCGTCGCCTTGGCCCTGGGTGTCCTACTCTTTAGCGGCAGCCTGTACGCGCTGGCCCTGGGTGCCCCGCGCTGGCTCGGCATGCTGACGCCGTTCGGCGGCGTGCTGTGGCTACTGGCCTGGGCAGCGCTTGCGTGGCGGCTCTGGAGCAGGCGCGCACCCACCCCGGAATAAAACGCCAAGTTATTGTTTTTATTATCTTTTTCGGATGCCAGTCGGGACTGGCGTCACGGTGTTGGCGCTTGGCTCCGCCGACGTCGCACCAGACGCCGCACCAGACGCCGCACCAGACGCTGCGGCAGACCCTGCAGCAGGAGCAGCGACACGCTCACCCAGCGACTGCAGCACTGCGGTATGACCCGCCTGTCGCGCCAGATCCAGTGCCGTGCGCCCATCACGATTGCGGGCATCGCGACTGACCCGTCGCGACAGCAGATAGTCCACCACCTCCGGGTTATCACTGGCCGCAGCCGCATGCAGCGGGGTGTTGCCGCGCGCATCCACCACATTCATCGGCACGCCGGCCTCCACCAGCAAGCGCACCAGCTCCAGGGTGCCGGTCAAGGCCGCCCACATCAGCGGTGTCTCACCATCTTTATTGCGGGCGTTCTTGTCGGCACCATGCTGTAACAACAGCCTGGCAATCCCGCTATCGGCCAGCATGGCAGCAGCATGCAATGCGGTTTCGCCATTGCTGGTGCGCGCCATGACATCAGCCTTGTGCGCCAGCAGCAACTGCACCAGCGCCAGTCGACCTTGTTCGGCCGCGGCATACAGCGCAGTCTCGCCCTCGTCATTACGGGCATTGAAATGCACCCCGGCCTTGAGCAGTCGCAATAGTGCCTCGGCGTCATCGGCTTCGATGGCCTCGAATAGCGCCTCACGCAAACTGCGACTGGGCGATGCCGCCGGCGGCTGACCAGCCGCATCGATCGTGGACAGCGGCGCGGATTGCGGCGCGGATTGCGGCGCAGACTGCGCCTGCAAGGATGCCGCACTGCACAGCGACAGTAGCGCAACCCCGTGCAGGGTCAGCCACAACACCTGGGCAGAGCGCTGAGAAATTCGGAGCATCACACGTCACCTGCGACTGAGAAAACAAGGCGCGAGTCTACCCCGCCACCAGAAGCCCGCCAGGGCATGTGCGTACTAAGCTAAACACGGGCATAGCCTGCAACTTGCCCTGCTATCATCCGGCGCACTCTGCTACGCCGTCCCGACATCCGGAAGGAGACACACCATGCCGCATTCGAACCAGCTGTCTGCGCTGATCGTCCTGAGCGCGCTGTTCTCACTCATGGGATTGCACACGCCGGCATGGGCCCAGTCCGGCAACTGGCCAAGCAAGCCGCTGCGACTGGTGGTGCCGTTTCCGCCGGGTGGCGCGGTGGACATCTCGGCCCGCGCCATCGGCAATGAGCTGACCAAAACACTGGGCCAGCCGGTGACGATTGAAAACCGCGCCGGCGCTGGCGGCAATATCGGCGCTGAACTGGTGGCACGCGCACCAGCCGATGGCTACACGCTGCTGATGACCACCTCGGGCATCTTTGCCATCAACCCGGCGCTGTATTCCAAGGTGCCGTTCGATCCGATCAAGGACTATGCCTCGGTCTCGATCGTGGTGTCGCTCTACAACATGCTGGTGCTGCACCCCTCGGTGCCGGCCAATTCGGTGCGCGAGGTCATCGCCATGACGCGCGCCGCACCCGGCAAATACACCGTCGCCTCCAGCGGCGCCGGCACCTCGATCCATCTTTCCGCCGAGCTGTTCATGTCCATGGCCGGGGTGAAGATGGTGCATGTACCGTACAAGGGCAGCTCACCGGCCATCACCGACCTGCTGGCCGGTCAGGTCAACATGATGTTCGACAACATTCCCTCGGCCCTGCCGCATGCCAAGGCTGGCAAGCTGCGTGCCCTGGCAGTGACCGGCCCCAATCGCTCACCGCTGATGCCCAACGTGCCGACCGTAGCCGAGGCCGGGCTGCCAGGCTATGACGCCGGCGTGTGGTTCGGCATTTCCGCGCCGGCCAATACGCCCCAGCCGGTGATTGCACGACTGGCCGGCGATATCGCGAAAATCGCGGCCAACAGTGAATTCCGCGAACGTTTGGGCAGCCAGGGCTACGACGTCGTAGGCAGCACGCCGGAACAAATGGCCGAGTCGATTCGCAACGAGATCCCGAAGTGGGCCAAGGTGGTGAAGGACTCCGGCGCCAAGGTGGACTGAGGTGGACTGAGGTGGGCTGAAGTGGACTGATCCAGCAATCTGCCGCCTGTCATGCACACCACCGCACAGACTCTGTCCGAAGCCGAACTGGCGCTGCTGGGCCGGGCACCATTGTTGCAGGGCGTTTCCGCGGGCACGCCACAACAACTGGCGGCGCGTGCGGTGTTTCGCAGCCTTTCAGCCGGCACGCCGCTGATCAAAGCCGAGGAGTATGGAGAGACGCTCTACCTGCTGCTGGCGGGCGAGCTGGCCGTATATCTGCCGGGTCCGGGCCGGCATGAACTGGCGCGCATCCTGCCCGGCGAAACGGTCGGCGAACAATCGCTGATCGATGGCCGTCCGCATAGCGCCGAGGTGGTTGCCATCAGCGATGCGCGGGTGATGGCCCTGCCCGGCGCCTTGCTGTGGCGGCTGATGCAGGACCAACCGGCCATTGCACTCAACCTGCTGCGACTGCTGTCGCTGCGCATGCGGCATTCGAACGCCGAACTCGGCGATGCCTTTCAGCTGCAGCAGGAACTGCAGTTGGCCGCCGAAACCGATGCACTCACCGGGCTGCACAACCGTCGCTGGATGGAGCAGATGTTCCCGCGCGTAATGCGTCGCAACCGGCACGAACCGAGCGCGCTGTCACTGTTGATGATTGATATCGACCACTTCAAGCGTGTGAACGACAGCTACGGCCATGTCGAAGGCGATCAGGTGTTGCGTCATACCGCCAGTCTCATTCGCAGCATGCTGCGCCCCGGCGATCTGTGCGCGCGCTACGGTGGCGAGGAGTTCTGCGCCCTGCTGCCGGATGTGGATCAAACACAGGCCACGCATATCGCCGAACGGCTGCGCGAAGCGCTGGCGAGTACCCGCTTTACCCTCGGCAGCGGCGCTTCGATTACGGTCGAGGTCTCTATCGGCATGGCGCAATGGGACAAACAGGCCAGCCTGTCGCAACTGCAGCAGCAGGCTGATCAGGCGCTATACATTGCAAAACAAAACGGCCGTAACCGGGTAGTCAGCTTTGACGCCACATCCGATCACGGCCGCAGCTGAACCTACACCAGCCCTGGCATATCGAAGCCATCGGCTGCCAGCTCGCTGAGCAATCCCTGATGCTGCGCCTCGGTCAACTCGATCAGTGGCGGGCGTACCGTGGCCCACTCGGCATCCTTACCCCAGTGCGCCACACAGGCCTTCAACGCCGCCATCATCGGGTACTTCTGCACGATGCCGCGGGTCTTGGTGATGACAGCCTGCAAGCGGTCGGCATCCGGCCCCTGCCAGTTGCGATAAACCCGGTCGATGGCTGCCGGATTGATGTTGCCGGTCGCGGTGATACAGCCCTTGCCACCATTACGCAGACCATCGAGCAGAAAGACTTCACTGCCCGGGAAGACATCGAAACCATGGCTGGCAAAGGCATCCAGGATGGCCTTGGTATTACTCCAGTCACCCGAGCTGTCCTTCAGGCCAGCGATGGTGCCGGGATAGGCCTTGAGCAGACGCTCGATCAGCGCCAGCGAAAAGCCCACCTGCGCCACCGGCGGTATGTGATACAGGTACAACTGCAAGCGCGCATCGCCCACCCGCTGCACCACCTCGGAGAAGTTACGGTAGATGCCCTCGTCCGGCACGCCCTTGTAATAGAACGGCGGCAGCATCAGCACCCCGGCACAGCCAAGCTTCACCGCATGCGCGGTCAGGCGCACCGAATCGGTCAGCGCGCACATGCCGGTACCCGGCATCCGCTTTTACGCCGGCACGCCCTCCTTGACCAAGGTTTCCAGCAGCATCATGCGTTCATCTACCGACAGCGAGTTGGCCTCGCTATTGGTGCCAAACACCGCCAGACCGGCACAGCCCTGCGACAACAGCCATTTGCAGTGGCGCACATAGCGCACCGGATCGGGTGACAGATCACGCTTGAACGGGGTCACCACCGGTGACAGCACGCCAGTGATGCGTTGCGGGATGGCAGGGTTAGCAGTACTGGTGCTCATGCAAT
>CAIPUP010000077.1 GCA_903868285.1 uncultured beta proteobacterium | reverse complement strand
TCGATCAGGCGACCGGGTGTGGCCACCACCATGTCCACGCCTTCGCGCAGACGCTTGAGTTGCAGCGCATACGAGCTGCCACCGACCACGGTGATGCTGCGCAGGCGGCAGGCACCGCGTGCCAGATCCATGGCCGAGCGCTCGACCTGCAGCGCCAGTTCGCGTGTCGGGGCCAGCACCAGCATGCTGGGCGGACGACCGAAGTTGCGCTCCGGGCGACGGCTGCCTTTGTTGTCGCCTCCGCCCTGGGCCTGGGCCTGGCGACGGATCAGTCGCTGCAGGCCCGGCAGTACGAAGGCGGCGGTCTTGCCGCTGCCGGTCTGCGACGAGGCCAGCAGGTCAGCACCCTCGAGCGCAGCCGGAATGGCTTGTGCCTGCACCGAGGTGGGTTTGATGTATCCCAGTTCCTGCGCGGTGCGCGCCAGGGCGGCATCCAGGCCCAGCGCCACGAAGGCGGCAATGCTGTCGGCCTTGGCGGCGGCTATCGCCTCGGGCGTGCTGGGCTCAGCCTCAGCCTCAGGTGCAGCCGTCGCGGGTGTGATTGTGGGGGGTGTGATCGTGTTGATCACAGCCTCCGGCGTGGTGCTGGGGGAATGGCTATGGGCGTGCGAAATGCTATGCGGCATGATGGCGCTTTCTCGACGGAGTGGGTCTGGATGCAGACCTGGACAGCGGCGAGAAAAACCATAAGTTCTTGTTTTAATTGCAGAAATTAATCCTGCTGCGCCGCACAAAGGCCGCGAGTATAGCGACTCCCACGGTTACTGGCCAGCTTTCTTTTGCGCTGGCGTTTGGCCGGCGGCGAATCCGCTACCGAATCCGGTACATTCCCGCCCTTGTTGGGTTCGCTCTCCGGTACATCGTTATCAATCACATCGCCATCACATCGCCATCGCAGGAGCCACGATGAAGTCTGCCAAGTCCACCGAGGTCAGCAAGGTCAGCAAGGCTGCCAAGTCCACCAAACCGGCAGCGAAAGCCAAGCACAAGCTGGGCTGGATCGGCATGGGGCGCATGGGCTATGCCATGGCCTCGCGTCTGCTCGATGGCGGCTGCGATGTCAGCGTCTGGAACCGCACTCAGGCCAAGGCCGAACCGCTGGCGGCGCATGGGGCGAAGGTGGTCAGTCGCATCTCGGAGCTATCCGGCTGCGACATCGTGTTTACTATGGTCTCGACCACCGATGACCTCAAGCAGGTGCTGTTCGGCAAGGGTGGCCTGCTCACCGGCAAGCGCAAGCCGCGTGCGGTGATCGACAACTCCTCCATCTCCGAGGAAGGCTCGGCGGAAATCCGTGCCGAATGCGAGCGCCTCAAGGTGGCGTATCTGTGCGCGCCGGTATCGGGCAATGCCAAGGTGGCCAAGGCCGGTCTGCTGTGGGTGGTGGTGTCCGGGCCGAAAGCGGCTTTCACCCTGGCTGAGCCCTATCTGGCGATGTTCGGGCGCGGCTCGACCTATGTCGGTGAGGGTGAGCTGGCGCGCATCTGGAAGATTGCCCACAACACCATGTTCGGCGTGATCATCCAGAGCCTGTGCGAGATCACTGTCATGGCCGAGAAGGCCGGCATCCCGCGCCATGTGTTCCTCGACTCCATCAACAACAGCGTGCTGGGTTCGATGTACACCCGCTACAAGACGCCGGTGCTGACCAACCTGACCTTCGATCAGGTCACCTTCACGCCCAAGCTGCTGCTCAAGGACATGGATCTGGGCATGGGCGCGGCCAAGCACTACGGCGTACCGATGCCGGCAGCGGCAGCCACACGCGAGTCGGTGTCGGCCCTGGTCGGACGCGGCTACGACGATGTCGACTTCGCCATCCTGCTCAAGGAAATCGCCACGGCATCCGGGCTGAAGATCAAGTCGGAAAACAAGAAGGTGCCTGATGGTTTGGGGCACTGAGGCTTGGGTCACTGCGGCTTGGGCCACTGCGGGGTCGGAATAAAACAGGAGGGGGGACGATGAAACGCAAACTGATCAAGGGTGCCTGGGTGGTGAGCATGGA
>CAIPUP010000076.1 GCA_903868285.1 uncultured beta proteobacterium | reverse complement strand
CTGGTAGCGATGGCGCATGCGCGCGGCATCCGAGTGGTGCCGCTGCCCGGACCGAGTGCGCTGATTACGGCACTGTCGGCAGCCGGCATGCTGCGTACCGAGTTCAGTTTCCTGGGCTTTTTGCCGGCACGCGCCAGTGCGCGGCGCAGCCAGCTGCAAACGCTGTTGCACGAGCCACGCACCTTGATTTTTTATGAGGCACCGCATCGCATTACCGAGTGTGTCGACGACCTGGTGGCACTGTTTCCGGGCCAGCGAGCGCTGGTGCTGGCGCGCGAGCTGACCAAAGCGCATGAGAGCATTCATCGCTGTGAATTGGCCGAGGCGCCAGCCTGGCTGGCGCAGGACGACAATCATCGGCGTGGGGAATTCGTGCTGGTGCTGGAGGGCGCACCCGCGCGCGAGCAGGGTGATGCCCTGGTGCAGCAGCAGGCTGCGGAACAGGCGACACAAGTGTTAACGGCCTTGCTGGCGGAATTGCCTGTGGCGCAGGCGGTCAGGCTGGCCACGGCGATTACCGGTCAGCGGCGTAACGTGTTGTATCCCTTGGCCTTGCGCTTGTCGCAAAACAGTACCGAAACATGAAGGATCAGCATTGATGGAGCGCGGATGATGAACACGGATAGTTCTGCAACCTCTGCGGCGACCAGCGTCGCCGGTGATAACCTGCGTCTGCTGCAGCCGGATGACTGGCACCTGCATTTGCGCGATGGTGCCGCTACCGCATCGGTGCTCGGCCACACCGCGCGCCAGTTCGCCCGTGCCATCGTCATGCCTAATTTGCGTCCGCCGGTGACCACGCTGCGGGCCGCGATCGAATACCGCAATCGCATTCTCGCCGCGCTGCCGGCAGGCCTGCAGTTCGAGCCCTTGATGACGCTATATCTCACCGATAACACCCGCGTCGAGGACATTGTCGAGGCGCGGGCCAGCGGTCTGGTGCATGCGGTGAAGTACTACCCGGCCGGTGCCACCACCAATTCCGATTCCGGTGTCACCAATTTGCAGCGGGTGTGGCCGGTGCTGGAGGCGATGCAGCGGGTCGATTTGCCCTTGCTGCTGCACGGTGAAGTTACCGATGCCGACGTGGATATCTTTGATCGGGAACAGGTGTTTCTGGAGCGCACATTGGCACCGCTGCAGCAGCAGTTCCCGGGCTTGCGCATGGTGCTGGAGCACATCACCACGCGTGAGGCGGCGCAGTACGTCAGCCAGGCACCGCACACCATCGCCGCCACCATCACCGCGCACCACCTGCTCTACAACCGCAACGCGATTTTTCTCGGTGGCATACGGCCGCATTACTACTGCCTGCCGATACTCAAGCGCGAGCTGCATCGCCAGGCCTTGCTGGCGGCCGCCACCTCGGGCAGCGCAAAATTCTTTCTCGGCACCGACAGCGCGCCGCATGCGCGCGGCAGCAAGGAATCAATGTGTGGCCACGCCGGCATCTACACCGCGCATGCGGCCATCGAGCTGTATGCCGAGGCCTTCGAGCAGGCCGGCGCGCTGGATCGCCTGGAAGGCTTTGCCAGCCGGCATGGCCCGGCGTTCTATCGTTTGCCCTTGAACCAGCGCTACATTCATTTGCAGCGTCAGAGCTGGTCGGTACCGGCGCACTACCCGCTGGCCGATACCGAACTGGTACCGCTGCGCGGCGGCGAGACACTGGCCTGGAAGCTGCAGGATTCGTTG
>CAIPUP010000075.1 GCA_903868285.1 uncultured beta proteobacterium | reverse complement strand
CGGCGCGCGCCAGCACGCGGGCGCCGGCCAGCTTGTAGCTGGACGGATAGGCAGCGCACAGGCCGGCGAGAGTCTCGTCGACGTAGGCGGACGGCGCGTTGAGGATCTTCTTCATGGGCTAGACCCGCGTCTGTTGCGCGCTGGTCAGGCCATCAGCGGCTGCATTGCCGCCTTGATGGCTACCTTTTGCTGATCGGTGACGCGCATCATGGGTGCGCGCGGCTCGAACATGCGTGTGCCCTGCAGGTGCTGGATGTACTTGATGCAGGCTGGCAGGTTGTCGTGACTCATCGTGTTCCACAGCGCATTGAGCTTGAAATGCAGGTCGCGCGCCGTCTTGTGGTCGTTAGCTTCCACAGCCTTCTGGATGCGCACGACGATGTGCGGTACCGCGCTGGTCAACGCCGAAATGGCGCCGTGCATGCCCATGCAAAAGCCCGGGTACAGCAGCGCGTCGACGCCGGACAGCACCACGTTCTCGGGCTTGCAGCGCAGCAGCAGGTCGGAGAGAGACTTCAGGTCGCCGCCGCTTTGCTTCATGCCAACCACGCCGGGCACCTCGTCCATGATGCGCAGCATCAGGTCCACGCTGAGGTAATTCCAGGGGATCACGTTGTAGATCAGGATCGGCAGGCCGGTAGCGTCCGAAATCGTACGGAAGTGCTCGATCGTCGCGTCGGCATCGGGCTTGAACAAGTAGTGCACCGGCGTGACCTGCAGTGCGGTGACCTTCATGCCCTTGAGCATGTTGGCGCGATCGATGGCGGCACGCGTGCTCTGCACGATCAGGCCGGCCAGGAAAGGCACGCGCCCTGCCGTGGCCTCGTAGGCCTCCTGCATGACCGAGGCGAACTCGGCGTCGGTCAGGGTGTGGCCCTCGCCCGTGCTGCCGCCGGCTACCACGCCGTTGGCACCGTTTTTGATGATGAAGTCAATTTGCTCACGCAGGCCGCCCTTGACCAGTTCGCCTTTCATGTCAAATGGCATGGTGATGGGGGGGAGCACGCCGGTCAATTGCTGACGAAGTGTGGAGTTGGAATTTGACATAAGGGTCTCCAGTCGATGAAATTTGGTTAAAGCAGTTAGTTTGTCCGGAATACGAAATGATAGTCCGGAATATTATGGAATTTTATAGGTGTGCCGAACCCTGGGCAATCAGTGTTTTCCCTGCGTGAGTCCGGAACGGTGCGCGCCGGATGTGTGGCGCGCTGAATGCCGCCGTCAGGGGGAGGGTTCGAAGCCGATCTGGCGTGATATCGAGTCAGCGGTCTGCACGACCAACGGCGCGAGGCTGGCAATCTTGGCATCCGTCATGCGATCGGCCGGGCCGGTAACGCTGACAGAGGCAAAGACATGGCCCGATGAATTGCGTATGGGCGCGGCCACGCAGCGCACCCAAACCTGATGTTCGGAGTCATCAATGGCGTAGCCGCGCTGCCGTATTGCGGCCAATTCCGTTCGCAAGCCTTCAGGGGTGGAGATGGTGGTGGTGGTGTAGACCTTGAGGCCGGCTGAGATGACCTGCTCGACCACCTCGGCGCGCTGGAATGCCAGCAGCGCCTTGCCGACGCCCGTGCAGTGGGCAGGGGAGGCCTCGCTAGGCTGCATGCCGCGCGACTGGCGTTCTGCCGGTTCCTCACGCTCCACCACGATAACCTCGAAGCCGTTGAACACCCCTAGATGCGAAGACTCTCCCGTAAGCTTGGACAAACGGTCCATGAAGGGCTTGGCCTCGCGCAAGATGTCCATGTTGGCTAGCGCGATGTTGCCCAGTTCGAACAGCCGTATGCCCAGGCCGTAGCTACTGGAGCGCGCATCCTGCTCGATGAAGCCGATCTCCTTCATGGCTGACAGCATGCGGTGCGCGGTTGGCCGCGGCAGGCCTGACCGAGTTGCGATCTGGGCCAGTGACAGGTGGCGATTGACCGTGGAAAAGCACTCGAGGATTCCCATCATCTTGCCGATGGATTGAATGCGGCTCTTGTCGTCCTTTGCTGTCATTGCGGATCCTGCTGTCATGAACTGCCACGCAGTTTAGCAAAAGGTTGAAATAACTGTCCGGATTACGGAATTTAAAATCTGACTCGGAGAGTCTTTATGCAGTTCACAACGTCGCCATTGACTTGGTGGAGCAGCAACAGGTTCTGAACGCTGGCTGACACGATACTCGGCGATATGCCGTTGTTTATGCAGATGGCTGCCGAAGCTGTAGCCGTAGGCAAGTGGTTGGCCTGCAAAAGCAATCACTATCAAATAAAGAGCAATAAACTTATATGGGACAAGGGCTGGGGCCTTATTTCATGTCTAAATCTGACCGTCATGGCGGATCAGCGCATCAAGGCTTTCTACAAGGTGCCAACCCTAAAGTGGGGCAACGTCAACCTGCCAATGGGACTCGTTTCGAAAATGATTACTTCAGGGAACTGGTCCGAAAATTTCCGATGAAGTCCTAACGGGCAGACTATCCAGGCTGGCCATGTAACCCGGAAGAGCCGGCTGGGGCTTGGGTTGGAGCCGTTTGCCCCGGTTAGTATGGGCGGCATGAAAATTGTCCTGGCCTCCAACAACCCTGGCAAACTGGCCGAGCTGTACGCCATGCTGGCGCCGCTGGGTGTCGAGCTGCTGGCGCAGGGCGCGCTGGGCATTCCGGAGGCCGAGGAGCCGTTTCACGCCTTTGTCGAGAACGCGCTGGCCAAGGCGCGCCACGCCGCGCGGCACAGCGGCTTGCCGGCCCTGGCGGACGATGCCGGTCTGTGTGTCGATGCCTTTGGCGGCCTGCCCGGGGTGCAGACCGCCCATTACGCCACCCAATTTGGCTATGCCAAGGGCGACGACAACAATGTGCTGGCCTTGCTGGCGCAGATGCGTGACATCGACAACCGGCGTGCGGCATTGGTCAGCACCCTGGTGGCGGTGCGCTCGCCCGACGACCCGGAGCCGCTCATCGCGGTGGGCCGCGTGGTGGGTGAGATCAGCCGCGCACCGCGTGGTCACAACGGCTTCGGTTTTGACCCGGTGATGTTCATCCCCGAGTTGGGCAAGACCTTTGCCGAGCTGCCGGTGGCGGACAAGAATGCCCGCAGCCATCGGGGCCAGGCCGCGCGCGCCATGCTGGCGTTGATCCGTGAACGCTGGCTAGCGCCATGACGGGCACCGCATGATCCCGATTCAGCCGGTAGTCGCAGCCGCAGCCGCAGCCGCCGAGACCGAGGCACCAGCGCCGACCCACGACCTGCAGCACTACATGCGCCCCGGCACGCTGCAGCTCGCAGCGCTGCCCCCGCTGTCGCTGTATGTGCACCTGCCCTGGTGCATCCACAAATGTCCTTACTGTGATTTCAACTCTCACGAAATG
>CAIPUP010000074.1 GCA_903868285.1 uncultured beta proteobacterium | reverse complement strand
TGGCTCTCATGCGCCAGATAGATCCATCCACCTTCGAAGAATTCGCGCATCTCGGCTTCGAAAATTTCTTCGTCCAGATAGATCTGGCGATCGACGCGGAACTGACCTTCACGGTCATCCACCAAGGCGGCAAGGCGATTTTTCATCAGCATGTTGCGATCTCCTGAGGCAGGGGAGTTGAGCCCGGGAATGGAACACCGGTTTCAAAGCGCGGCAGTATAGGCTCGTCCAACCCCAATCTGCGCTCCCCCCGGCTGTCGCGCGACCTGTCCCGCGGTTCTACCCAGCGGTTCTACTACGGGGCTTTCGGTTTATCATCGCCGGCCTGCAAAAACTGCCGCATTGAATGATGCCGCGTATGAATTGGCCAGCGCGGCAAGCAGTAATTGGGCGGAATCGGGGAGGAGTGCATGCAGTTCGAGCGACTGGCGGGCCTGGTCAAGGACCGCCCGGAGGCGGGTGAGTTCACCGTGCACCGGGATATTTTTCGCGATCCCGAGGTATTCGAGCTTGAGATGCGTCACGTCTTCGAGGCCACCTGGATTTTTCTGGGGTTTGCCTCGCAGCTGCCGCGACCGCATGACTTCATCAACACCTGGATCGGCCGCACGCCGGTGCTGGTGATGCGCGATGGCAAGGGCAAGCTCGGCGGCTTCGTCAACTCCTGCCGCCATCGCGGAGCGCTGGTGGCGCACACCCAGGCCGGCAACGCCAAGTACCATGTCTGCGCCTATCACGGCTGGGCCTATGGCTCGGACGGACGCATCGTCGACATCAAGGATCAGAAGGCGGCCTGCTATCCGCCCGGCTTTGACAAGCTGGATCATGGTTTGCAGCCGCTGGCGCGCTTTGCCGACTATCGCGGCCTGTTGTTCGGCAGCCTGTCGGCGGATGTGCCCAGCCTGGACGAACACCTGGGCGAGACCCGCACCTTCCTTGACATGGTGCTGGACCAGAGCCCGCAAGGCGTGGAAATGATTCCTGGCAGCTCGAGTTACATCTTCAAGGGCAACTGGAAGCTGCAGGTCGAGAACTGTGTCGATCTCTACCACCTCACTTCGGCCCATCCCAGTTTCATGGAAATCGTCGGGCGGCGACAGAAGGGCGAGTCGGCACACGGCCTGGCGGCCATCGACTTCACGGCCTACAAGTCGCCCGAAACCGTCCGCGGCAGCTACACCTTCGAATATGGCCATGCCATGGTCTGGGGTACGGTGGCCGACCCGCGGGTGCGGCCACTGTTCATGGACATCGAGAACGTCAAGCAGCGGGTCGGTGAGTTGAAGGCGCGCTGGATGCTCAATACCCGCAATCTGACTATTTATCCCAGCATGCAGTTCGCCGAGAACGCCTCCTTGCAGTTGCGGGTGATCCGGCCGCTGTCGGTGGATCGCACAGAAATGACCATCTACTGTCTCGGCGCGGTGGGCGAGTCGGCCGCAGCGCGTGAGATGCGCTTGCGCCAGTTCGAAGATTTTTTCAACTCCACCGGCATGGCCACGCCAGACGACACCATGTGCTACGAAGACTGCCAGACCGGCTACGGCAGTCGCAGTATTGACTGGCAACAGGGGTACTCGCGTGGCATGACCGCGGTGCTGCGCGGGCCGGACAAATACGCCGATGAGCTGGGCGTCAAGCCGGTGACCAGCACTTGCAGCCAGTTCGATATGCAGGACGAAACAGTGTTTCATGCCGGCTATCGCGAATGGCTGCGCCTGATGCGCAAGGGGGTGGCATGAGTGCCATTGGCAATGTCGCAACCGATCCGGCCATGCTGACGCTGGCCTCGCAACTGCTGTTTCGCGAAGCGCATTACATCGACAGCCAACTGTGGGACGACTGGCTGGCGCTGTTCACCGAGGACTGCGAGTTCTGGGTGCCGGCCTGGAAGGCCGAACACACGCCGACGGCCAACCCCAAGAGCGAGCTGTCGCTGATCTACTACGGCGAGCGCGGTGGACTGGAGGATCGGGTATGGCGGGTGCGCTCGGGCAAGTCGGTGGCCTCGACGCCGATGCCGCGCACGCACCATGTCATCAGCAACATCATGCTGGATGAAGGCTGCAGCGCCGGGCGTCTGGTGGTGCTGTCCAACAGCACGGTGCATTACTACCGCACCAAGAACCGCATCACCGAATTGCTGTATGGCCGCTATCGCCATGAACTGGTGCTGCAGGCTGGGCACTGGCGCATCGCGAAAAAGAAAATCGTACTGCTCAATGACACCCTGCCGGCCATTCTGGATTACTACAACCTGTAAGCGGTTGTTGTAAAAACTGTTTAAAATCAAGAACTTACGTAAATTTTCCTGTCAACCCTCGTTCCGGAGCCCTACATGAGCCAGTCCTCGCCCGCCAAGAAACATTCCACTTCGCATTACTTTCTCGAGGGCTTGAACGAGATCGGTGTTGAGTACCTGTTCAGCAATTTCGGCACCGACCACGCGCCGCTGATCGAGGAGATGGCGCGCTGGGACAAGGAAGGCCGCAAGTTCCCGGCCACCATTCTTTGTCCGCATGAGAACACCGCCATGCATATGGCCGCGGGCTACGCCATGGTCACCGGCAAGGGCCAGGCGGTGATGGTGCACGTCGATGCCGGTACCTCGAACACCGCCATGGGCATGCACAACGCCCGCCGCTGCCACACCCCGCTGCTGCTGATGGCAGGCAAGGCGCCCTACACCGTGCGCGGCGAGCTGGCCGGTTCGCGCGACAACTATGTGCACTTCGTGCAAGAGCCCTTCGATCAGGGCAGCATCGTGCGCAACTATGCCAAGTGGGAATGGACCCTGCCCTCGGGCGTGATTACCAAGGAAGTGCTGCGTCGCGCGCACTCGGTGGCACATAGCGATCCGCAGGGCCCGACCTACCTCATGCTGCCGCGCGAGACGCTGGCGCAGGAGTGGGATGACTCGCAGGTGGCGAGCTTTCCGGCCGAGCAATATGGCCCGGCCAAGGCCGGCGCTGCCGCCGGCAGCGATGTGACGCAAATCGTCGATCGCTTGCTGGGCGCGAAATATCCGGTGCTGATCAGCAGCTATGCCGGACGGGTGAATGAAGCACCGGCCACCATCGAAGCGCTGGCGCTGTTCGGTGGTATCCGTGTCATCGAGGCGCATGCGGCCTATCTCAACATCAACCGCAAGTCGCCGGCCTTCGCCGGTTTCATGGCCGCTCGGCATGTGGCCGAGGCCGATGTCGGCCTGATGGTGGATGTCGATGTGCCGTGGATTCCGAAAGAAACCAAGACCAACCCGAACACCTGGTGGGCGCATGTCGATATCGACATCGCCAAGAACGATTTCCCGCTGTGGGGCTTTGCCACCAATCTGCGCATCGGCGGTGATGCCAATACCGTACTGCAGCAGGTGCTGGCCGAGCTCAAGGCGCGTGCTACGCCAGCCTTCAAGGCCGCTGCGGCCGAGCGTCTGGCGGCGATGCATAAAGAGCAGGCCGAGCGCGAGGCCTTGAACGCCAAGCTGGCCAGCGACAAGGGCGTCAAGGACGGCATCAATCCGCACTATGTCGCGGCCGAGGTGGCCAAGCACCTGGGCGAGGACGACATCATCGTCAACGAGGCGGTGCGCAATACGCTCGTGGTGCTCAATCAAGTCACGCGCACCAAGCCGGGTACGTCGCTGGGCTTCGCCGGCGGTGGCCTGGGTTGCTCACCCGGCATGGCGCTGGGCGCCAAGCTGGCACGACCCAAGGCTACGGTAGTGCAGTTCGTCGGCGATGGTGGTTTCTACTTTGGCAACCCGTCTTCGGTGTATGCCGTGGCGCAGCAGTACAACACGCCGATCTTCACCGTGCTATTCGACAACTCCGGCTGGCAGGCCGTGAAGGAAGCCACGCTGCGCATGTATCCGGAGGGTGATGCCAAGGGTCGCTCCAGCTTCCAGGCGCGTCTGGCGCCGAAGATGCAATTCGCCAAGGTGTGCGAGGCCGCCGGCGGTCATGGCGAGACGGTGACCGATCCGGCCGAAGTGGCGGGTGCCATCGAACGCTGCATCAAGGCGGTACGCGCCGGCCAGGCGGCCGTGATGCATGTGCGGATTCCGTCTATCTGAGCTCGAACGCGGCGCGAACTTCGGTCGGGATGGGGTAGGCCTTCATGCGCTCTGGATCGTCCGGATGCGGACCGATCCAGACGCGCATCTCATAGCCCTCGACCGCCACCTTGCCGGCGTTGTGCACGGTGTGACTGACCTTGAAGGTCTTGGCATGCCATTCGGTGATGCGCGATTCGATTTCCAGCTCGTCGCGAAAGCGGCTCGGCAGGATGTAGCGCGCATGCGTTTCCACCAGCGGGCAGCCCGGCACGCCGTACTTCGCCTGCAGGTGATCCCAGTCCAGACCGACGCTATCGAATAGCAGGCGGGTGGACTGGTCGAACCAGATGTAATAGTTGGGATAGAACACGATGCGCGCCGGGTCGGTGTCGCCCCAGTGCACCGAGACCTTGTGCCGGTAGGTTTTCATGGTCATTGCGCGCGTGTGTTGTGGCGGGTTCGGCGTCAGATCTTGAAGCGCGGATAAACGTGCTTGATGTTGTCGCGGAAGATCTTTTGCTTGTCGGCGGCACTGAGCGTGGTGTTGGCATCGATATAGCGCTTGGTGTCGTCATAGTGATGGCCCGACTCCGGATCGATGCCGCGTACCGCGCCGACCATTTCCGAGGCGAACAGGATGTTCTCCGGCGGGATCACCTTCAACAGCAAGTCGATGCCGGCCTGGTGATAGACGCAGGTGTCGAAGTAGACGTTGTTCAGCACCAGCTCTTTCAGCGGCGGCCGCTTCATGTCCTGCGCCAGACCGCGATAGCGACCCCAGTGATAGGGCACCGCACCGCCGCCATGCGGAATGATGAACTTCAGTGTCGGGAAGTCCTTGAAGATGTCAGAGGTAATGAACTGCATGAAGGCGGTGGTGTCGCCATTGATGTAGTGCGCACCGGTGGCATGGAAATGATGATTGCAGGAGGCGCTGGTGTGGATCATGCCGGGCACATCCAGCTCGACCATTTTCTCGAACAGCGGATACCACCAGTCCTTGTCGAACAGCGCCGGATCGGACCAGTGGCCACCGGAAGGATCGGGGTTGACGTTGCAGCCGATGAAGCCGTATTCCTTGACGCAGCGCTCTAGTTCCGGGATGCAGTTCTTGGGCGAGACGCCCGGGCTTTGCGGCAACTGGCACACGCCAACGAAATTTTCAGGGTAGAGCGAGCAGCAGCGATGTATCAGTTCGTTGCAGACTTCAGACCAGGCAGCGCTGGTGAGTTCGCTGCCGATGTGATGGCTCATGCCCATGGCGCGCGGCGAGAAGATGGTCAGATCGGTGCCGCGCTCGCGCTGCATCTTGAGCTGCGCGCCTTCCAGGCTGTCGCGAATCTGGTC
>CAIPUP010000073.1 GCA_903868285.1 uncultured beta proteobacterium | reverse complement strand
CGGCTTCGGCCAGTCGCCCACCAACTATGCGCTGGAGACCGCCATCGATCAGGTGGCGCGGCATCTGAACATGGACCGGGTCGAGCTGCGCCGGCTCAATCTCATTCGCAAGGATCAGTTCCCGTATCTCATTCCCAGCGGCACGCATTACGACTCGGGTGATTACCACGCTGTGCTCGACAAAGCACTGGCGGTGGCCGGTTACACCCAGCTGCTCCGTGACCGCGATACGGCGCGTGCGCGTGGCCTGCTGGCGGGTATCGGCATTTCCACCTGCCTTGAACCCAGCGGCGGCAACTCTTCATTCGAGGTGCTGTTCAATCCCAAGAACGAAACCACCACCTGGATGGATTCCTGTCTGGTGCGGGTCGACCTGACCGGCGCCATCATCGGTGTGATGAACACCTCCAGCTCGGGCCAGGGTCATGAAACCCTGGTCTCGACGGCGGTGGGCGAGGTGCTGGAACGCGATCCGGCCGGCATTCGCGTGATCCATGCCGATTCGCTCAACGCGCTGCCCTCGAACAGCCCGGTGGGTAGCCGCATGGCCATCATGCTGGGCGGTGCAGCGGCCGGTGCGGCGCAGCGTCTGCGCGACCATCTGCTGCGCCTGGGTGCACACAACCTCGGTGTTGCGCCCGAGCTGTGCCGCTACAGCGAAGGCAATGTCAGCCTCATCAGCGACGCTGCGCAATGCATCAGCTGGGATCAGCTGGTGGAGATCGCGCATCGCAAGTACCACAAGCTGGCGCCAGGCATGGAGCCGGGGCTGCAGGAGAAATTCGTCTGGGAAGTGCCTACCGGCGGCGGACTGCCGACCGAGGACGGCCGCATCCAGATGTATCCGTGTCATTCGTTCGAGGCGCATGTGGTGCTGGTGGAGATCGATCCGCTCACCGCCAAGCCGACCATTCGCCGCTATGGCATCGGCCACGACTGTGGCGTGATGATCAACCCGGACATCGTGCATGGCATGACCTACGGTGGCATCGCCCATGGCATCGGTGCGGCGCTGTATGAAAAGTTTGCTTTCACCGACGACGGCCAGCTGGCCAGCGGCACCTTCATGGATTACCTGATCCCGAGCGTGATGGAAGTGCCCGAGGTCGAGGTGGCCGATCACTGCACGCCCTCGCCGCTGACCTGCTTTGGCCAGAAGGGCTCGGGCGAGGCCGGTTACCTCGGTGCGCCAGCAGCGATTTCCAATGCCATCAACGATGCGCTGGCGCCGCTGGGAGCCAGCGTGAATGCGCTGCCGATGAGTCACCATGCGCTGTGGCAGGCCCTGGGTGGGGCTGCGGCACGCTGATGGATTGGCTAAAAAGTTTAATATAATCAATAACTTACGATAATTTTTCGAGGGGCGAGCATGAAATTTGGCGTCTACGATCACATCGACAAGAGCGGTGCGCCGCTGTCGCAGTTCTATGAAGACCGGTTGCGTCTGGCCGAGGCCTATGACCGGCTGGGCTATCGCGCCTTGCACACCGCCGAGCATCACGCCACGCCGCTGGGCATG
>CAIPUP010000072.1 GCA_903868285.1 uncultured beta proteobacterium | reverse complement strand
GCGTGCCCAGTCGCTGTTGTTTTATCTGTGGCAGCTCAAGCGCAGCGGCAAGATACCCAAGGGTTTGCCGGTGTATCTCAATAGCCCGATGGCAGTGGACGCCACCGCGCTCTATGTACGCTTTCATGCCGAGCATCGGCTCAGTCATGAAGATTGCCGCGCCATGTGCACGGCGGCGCAGATCATCAACACGCCAGAGCAATCTAAACGTCTGAACGAGCGACGCGAGCCGATGGTCATCATTGCAGCCAGTGGCATGGCCACCGGCGGTCGCGTGGTGCATCACCTCAAGGCCATGGCGCCGGATGCGCGCAACACCATTTTGCTGTCGGGCTTTCAGGCCGGTGGCACGCGCGGTGCACGTCTGCTGGCCGGTGAGCCTTCCATCAAGATTCATGGTGAGCAGGTACCGGTGCGGGCCGAGGTGGCCAGCCTGCATAACCTGTCGGCGCATGCCGATGCCGATGAGCTGTTGCAATGGCTGCGTCGACTGCCGCAGGCACCGCAGCAGTTGCTGATCAATCACGGCGAGCCGGAAGCGGCCGACGCACTGCGTCTGCGCATTCAGGAGGAACTGGGCTGGAACTGTCGCGTGCCGGATTACCGCGACGTCATCGAGCTGGGTTGATCGCGCCGTTGTTTGGTGCGTCTGGCGCTTTGTTGCCTGGCGCTTGCTGGATGGCGCGCCACAGCTTGTGCGCGCTCAGGGGCATGTCGGGTGCTGTGGCACCGATGCACGACAGCGCATCCTGCACTGCGCTCATCAGCGCCGCCGGTGCGCCGATGGTGCCGGCCTCGCCGCAGCCTTTGGCACCAAGCGGATTGTGGGTGCAGGGCTGGGATTCATCGCACTCGGTTTCGAACCAGGGCAGATCACTGGCGCGCGGCAGGGCGTAGTCCATGAACGAGCCCGACAGCAGCTGACCGCTGCCATCCCACTCGGTGCTCTCCATCAGCGCCTGACCGATGCCCTGGGCAGTGGCGCCATGCACCTGACCTTCGACGATGATCGGATTGACCACTGTGCCGATGTCATCGATGCAGACATAGCGCAGGATGCGCAGCACGCCGGTGGCCGGATCGATTTCCACTTCGCAGGCCTGTGCACCATTGGACCAGGCGAAGTTGCTCGGGTCATAGAAGGCGGTTTCCTGCAGGCCCGGCTCCATGCCTGGCGGCAACTGATGTCCGGTGTTGAGCGCGCGTGCCACCGCTGGCCAGCCGACACTGCGATCGGTGCCCTGGATGGCAAAGCGTCCTTCGCCAGCCTGCACTGCGAAGCCGACATCGCGCTCGTCGGCCTCCAGCAGATGCGCCGCGACACGCCGTGCCTTCTCGGTGAGGCGGTCGCAGGCCTGCATGCTGGCCGAGCCGGCCAGCACCATCGAGCGCGAACCAAAGGTGCCGGTGCCATAGGGCACCCGTGCGGTATCGCCTTCGATGACTTCGATGCGTGCCAGAGGCAGCCCCAGGCGCGAGGCCACCACTTGCGCGAACGAGGTGGCATGGCCCTGGCCGTGGCTGTGCGTGCCGCAGGCCAGTTGCAGACTGGCATCGGCAGCAATGCGGATCTGTGCCGACTCGAACATGCCGGCGCGCGCGCCCAGCATGCCGGCCATCCTGGAGGGCGCCACGCCCGAGCTCTCGACGAAGTAGCAGGCGCCGAAACCGCGCAGCATGCCGTCCTTGGCCGACCTCGCGCGCCTTTCAAAAAATCCTTTAAAATCAGATACTTGCAATGCCTTTTCGAATAGTCTGGCGAAGTCGCCGCAGTCATACACCGGGCCGATCGGGGTGCGATAGGGCATGGCGCTGCTGGGAATGAAATTGATCCGGCGAAGCGCGAAGCGATCGATGCCGCTGACTCGCGCCGCCTGTTCGCACAGTTGCTCGAGCACGAAGCAGGCCTCCGGCCGGCCGGCACCGCGGTAGGCATCGGTCGGTACGGTGTGGGTGAACAGCACCTGCACCGCGATATCGATGGCCGGGATGCGATACGGCCCGGACAGGATGGCGGCATAGATCGAAGCCGGGATGGCCGGCCCGACGGTGGAGGCCCAGGCGCCGAGGGCGGCCTGGGTGCGCACGCGCAGACCGATGAAGTGTCCGGCCGCATCCAGCGCCAGCTCGGCCTCGGTCCAGTGGTCGCGCGCCTGATAGTCCGAGACAAAGGCTTCGCTGCGGCTGCTGACCCACTTCAGCGTGCGCTGCAGCCGGCCTGCCGCCCAGGCCAGCACCGCTTCCTCGGGGTAGTGCTTGCCCTTGGTGCCGAAGCCGCCGCCAACATCGGGCGAGATCACCCGCAGCGCGTTCTCGGCCATACCCAGTTGTTCGCTCACCAGCAGTCGCACATGGTGCGGCGTCTGGGTGCTGGTCCAGAGCGTGAGGGTGGCGCCATCGGCGGCCAGGCCGCTGCCGCCTTCGTCGGCGGGCTGTGCCAGTACCGCACGCGGTTCGATGGCAGCACAGCACAGGCGCTGATTGCGCAGGCTGACGCGTGCGATATGTGCGGCCCTGGCAAAGGCCGCATCGGTGGCAGCCGCATCGCCGCGCTGTGTCTGCACGCACAGGTTATTCGGCAGCCCGGCATGCACGCGTGGCGCATCCGGGCGCGCTGCATCGCGTGCATCGACCACCGACGGTAGCGGCTGCCATTCGACCTGCACCGCTTCGGCGGCATCAGCCGCCTGTTGCGGCGTGTCGGCCAGCACCAGTGCCAGCGGTTCACCGACGTGGCGCACCGTGCCGCGCGCCAGGGCGTAGCGCGGCGGCTCGGCCATGGGCGCGCCATCGGCACCGGCCAGACGGTACAGCCCGCGCATCACGCCGATGCCATCGTCGGCCATGTCCTGTCCGGTGAGTACTGCCCGCACACCAGGCAACTGTCTGGCGCTGCTGGCATCAATGCCAAGGATGTGCGCATGCGCATGCGGTGAGCGCACAAAGGCCGCATGCAGCACATCGCGTGGCTGCAGATCGCTGACATAGCGGCCGCGTCCGAGCAGAAAGCGCCGGTCCTCGCGCCGCAGTACGCCAACGCCGATGCCTTGCGG
>CAIPUP010000071.1 GCA_903868285.1 uncultured beta proteobacterium | reverse complement strand
CATCCACAAACCCACTGTCTCACCTCACCGGCCATTCACCCTTGAAATCCAAATCCATCGAAGTCAAATTCACCCCGGTCGACAACAAGCGTCTGGCCAATCTGTGCGGGGCGATGGATGAACACCTGCGCCAGATCGAAACTGCCCTGGACATCAGCATCGCGCGTCGTGGCGAACTGCTGATCCTGCGCGGCATTCAGGAGCGCACCGCACGCGGCGCGCGCCTGCTGCAGTCGCTATATGCCGAGGCAGCACGTCCGCTCAGCCTGGAGCAGGTGCAACTGGGGCTGGCCGAAGCCATGCCGCGCCAGGGCACCGACAACGCACACAGCAATGCTGCCAGCAGCGCGACCGAGGCTGCGCCCGCTGTCGACGCCGCCAGCGATGGCGAGCCGGTACTACGTACCCGCCGCAACGATTTACGCGGACGCACCGATGGCCAGCGCGCCTACATCCGCCAGGCACAGGCGCATGACCTGACCTTTGCCATCGGGCCGGCTGGCACCGGCAAGACCTATCTCGCGGTGGCCTGCGCGGTGGATGCGCTCGAGCGTGATGCGGTCAAGCGCATCGTGCTGGTACGACCGGCGGTCGAGGCCGGTGAGCGCCTGGGCTTTCTGCCCGGCGACCTGGCGCAGAAGGTCGATCCCTATCTGCGTCCGCTGTACGACGCGCTGTACGACCTGATGGGCTACGACAAGGTCGGCAAGCTGCTCGAGCGCGGCGTGATCGAGCTGGCACCACTGGCCTATATGCGTGGCCGCACCCTCAATCATGCCTTTGTGATTCTGGACGAAGCCCAGAACACCACGCCCGAGCAGATGAAGATGTTCCTCACCCGGCTTGGCTTTGGCTCGCGCGCCGTGGTCACCGGTGATGTCACGCAAGTCGATCTGCCGCGCGGCGCGCGCAGCGGACTGGTGGATGCGCGGCAGATCCTGGCCGGCGTGCGCGGCGTGGCGTTTGCCGAGTTCACCAGTGCCGATGTGGTGCGTCACCCACTGGTGCAACGCATCGTCGACGCCTACGACCGTCATGCCTCCCAGACCTGAACAATCTGCCGCAGCAGCCGGCGTCAGTGCCGGCCGGCTCACCACGCACATCGATATTCAGCGTCACAGCCGCGCCAGCGGCCTGCCCTCGGACATCCTGCTGCGACGCTGGGCGCGGGCCGCACTGCACGACCTGCAGCTGTCTGCCGCCATCACGCTGCGACTGGTGGCCGCCAGCGAAGGCCAGCGCCTGAATCGCGACTACCGCGGCGCCGACTACGCCACCAATGTGCTCAGCTTTGAATACGGCTTTGCCGACAGCAAGACACCGGAACGCGGGCGCGCCGCCGGTGCCGCCGGTGCCGCCATTGCCGCCGGAGCATTGGCACAACCAACACTGGGCGGCGATATCGTGCTGTGTGTGCCGGTCATCGCCCGCGAGGCACGCGAGCAGGGCAAGAGCCTGCGCGCGCACTATGCCCATCTGGTGATCCATGGCGTGCTGCATCTGGCTGGTATCGATCATCAGACCCCGCGCAGCGCGGCACGCATGGAGGCACGCGAGCGCCGACTGCTGGCCGCACTGGGCTTTGCCGACCCGTATTTGCTGGCGCACTGAAAAACTCTAACCACCACTCACCACCACTCACCACCGCACTTCACCACCGCCGATCATCACTGCCCACCATGACCCCCGACACTGACAAACCTTCGCTGCTGGAACGCCTGTCCACCCTGCTGTTGCGCGAGCCGCAAGACCGAGAGCAGCTCGTTGGTCTGCTGCAAAAAGCCCATGAACACAACCTCATCGATGGCGATGCGCTGTCGATGATCGAAGGTGTGCTGCAGGTGGCCGACCTGTCGGTGCGCGACATCATGGTGCCGCGTGCACGCATGGATGTGATCGATGCCAGCGAGACACCGGATCGCTTCATCCCGCTGGTCATGGCCACCGCGCACTCGCGCTTTCCGGTGGTCGATCGCAATCGCGATGATGTCATCGGCATTCTGCTGGCCAAGGACCTGCTGCGCTTTTATGCCGGGGAAGAAGAATTCAAACTGCGCGACATGCTGCGTCCGGCGGTGTTCGTGCCCGAGAGCAAGCGCCTGAATGTGCTGCTGCGCGAGTTCCGCGCCAACCGCAATCACATGGCCATCGTGGTGGATGAATACGGTGGCGTGGCCGGACTG
>CAIPUP010000070.1 GCA_903868285.1 uncultured beta proteobacterium | reverse complement strand
CTCGCTCGGGTAGGGCAGTGCAGCCACGATGGCCGAGCCGCGCTGCACCGGCGCATCGGCACGTCGTGCCAGCACGATGTTGATACGGTTCTCGGCCACCCGCTCGGCCAGCTGCAAATCGATTTCGTGCGCGTTGTACCAACTGCCGCAAACCGCCACCAGCTCGGCACCCTTGGCCGCCAGCACGCGAAACGATTCCGGCAATACCGCATCAACACCACACAACATGCCGATGCGGCCGATCGGCGTGTCGAACACCGGCAGCACATCGCCCGGCCTGGCCCAGCTCGCCAGCGCCTGTGGCACATGCACCTGGGCATAGCGCGCGATCACCATGCCGCGATGATCGATCAGCACGGCACTGTGCTGAAAACCTGCGGCGCCGGAACGCCCGGCTTGGCCCGGCTTGATTTCAATCAGGCTGCAAATGCCCCAGCTGGCGGTGTCACGCGCCATGCCGCACAAGGCTGCCAGACAGTGACCGGCGTAGTCGGCGGCAGCGGCCGGATCGGCGGCAATCTCATCGGGCGTCCAGGCAAACAGCTCCGGCAACACCACCAGACCCGCCCCGGCGCTCACCGCCTTGCGCCATTGCTGCAAGGCCTGACGCAGCGCCGCCTCGCCACGACCGCATGGCTGCAGTGCTGCCACACCCAGGGTCGCGATGCGGGACGGCGCTGTCTGGGACGCTGATGCGGGCGCTGTCAAAGACACCGAAGCGGTTTTCGCAGGTGCTTGCAGCAGCGCGCCATAGCAATCGGGGCGGCGCAACTGCAGCAAATCGTCGCTGACCTGGTCGACCTGGTCGCAAAGGCGCTTGTCATCGGCCTGCGACAGATCGATCTCGGCGCTCACCACCATGTCGCGGCGATCATCGGCACGCGCCGCCACCACGCCCTTTGGCGAGACGATCTGACTGCCGCCGCAATAAAAACCCACCCCACCCAGATCGCGCGGGCCGACCTTGTTGGCACTGGCCACCCAGACCCGGTTCTCCACCGCGCGCGCCGGCACATGCAGATAGGTTTCATCCGAACCACCGGAGTGCAGCGTGTTGAGCAGTAATTGCGCGCCTTGCAGCATCAGCATGCGGGCGGTCTCGGGCACCAGACCATCGGCGCAGATATAGACCCCGACCCGACCGAACGGCAGATCCACCACCGGATTGCCGCAACGCCCGCTGCTGGCCCACACCCGCTGCCCGCCGAAGATGACCTGCTTCTGATACTTGAGCACGATGCGGCGATCCGGCGCCAGGATGACACTGGTGATGAAGGCCTCATCGCCCTGACGCTCGATCAGGCCAACCGCGATATGGCAGCCATGGCGCTCGGCCCGCTCGGCCAGCGCATCGGTGAACGGCCCCGGCACGCTGCAGCCATGCTGCAAGGCTTCTTCCAGCGACCGCACCATGCCGCCAGACCAGTTCGACATCTCCGGCAACACCATCAGCGCCGGACTGTCCTCGGCCGCCTCGTCGATCAGGCGCAGGCAATGCGCCAGATTGCGCGCCGCATCCGGCACCAGCGAAATCTGCAGGCAGGCCACGCGAACAGCTTGGGTCTTGGACGGGCGAACGACGCGGTTACGGGTCACAGCATTACGGGTCACAGAAGCACGGGCCATGCTAGATCCAATTCCAAAAAACTCAATTAAATCAATAACTTATGATACTTCTACAACGTCGTCAGGGCGGCTGCTCAATCGGCGCGCGCACCGCTTTGCCGGATCACCGCGCCCCAGCGCCGGCTCTCCTCGCGCAGGTACTGCGCCATCTCGGCCGGGGTGCCACCGACCGCCTCCATGCTCATGTCGACCAGCTGCTTGCTGACATCGGCCAGCTTCAAGGCCTCGGCCACGGCACGCGAAATCTGCTCGGCCAGTGCGGCCGGGGTTTTCGGCGGCGCCACGATGCCGAACCAGACCGAGGCATTGAAGCCCGGCAGCGTGTCGGCCAGGGTCGGCACCTCGGGCAGGAAAGAACTGCGACGCTCGGCTGCCACCGCCAGCGCGCGCAGCTTGCCGGCACGGATATGTGGCAGCGCGGTACTCAGCTCGACGAACAACATGTCGACCTGACCACCCAGAAGGGCCACCAGCGCCGGCGCACTGCCCTGGAACGGGATGCTAGGGATATTCACCCCGGTCATGGACTTGAACAGCTCCGGCGTCAGCGACGACGGCGAGCCGACGGCGCCGGAGGCAAAATTGAGCTTGCCCGGCTCGGCGCGCGCCATGGCAATGAGTTGCGCCACGCTGCCAGCCGGACTCTTGGCGTTCACCACCAGCACATTCGGCACTGTCGCCACCAGCGATACCGGCACGAACTGATCCGGGTCGTAGCTGAGCTTGCTGTAGAGCGCCTTGTTGATCACCAGCGGCGCCGGATGGGCCAGCATCAGGGTGTAGCCATCGGGCGCGGCCTTGCTGGTGACATCGCCAGCGATGTTGCCGCCGGCACCGGCACGGTTCTCGACAATCACCGGCTGGCCCCATTTCTCGCGCAACTTGTCGGCCAGGATGCGCGCCAGGGCATCAGTGCCACCGCCGGGCGGGCTGGGCAGGATGACCTTCACCGGCTTGCTGGGGAAGCCCTGCGCCCGGGCAGCCGACTGCACACCGGGCATCGACAACAGCGCCAGGCCGAGGGCGGCGCTCAACATCAATTGGGAATAAGGGCGGTTCAGCATGGGTAATCCGTTATCAATGCACTGCAAAAGAGGAAACGAAGGAGGAAACGACGCGCGGTACCGCGGCGCAGAGCCGGGGCGGCGGCGGATCATAGCAAGCGGCTTCCAGTAAGATTCGCCTCCTTCAGCACTAGCAGCCAAGGATTGCCGCATGAAAAACCAGTACAATGACCTGCGCCAATGGCTGGAACAGGTCAAGGCCATCGGCGAGCTGGCGCATCCCAAGGGTGCGGACTGGAATCTGGAAATCGGCGGTGTGTCGGAGATCGATTACAAAAAACGCGGCCCGGCGCTGCTGTTTGATGAGATCAAGGGCCACGCCAAGGGCTTTCGCATCCTCACCTCCTCCACCAACAGCGCACGCCGGCTCGGCCTGACCCTGCGTATGGGGGCAGACCACAACGACGCCTCGCTGGTCGAGCAACTCCGCGGCGCGCCCAATCGCTGGGCCGCCGCGGCCAAAGATTTCGATCCGGTGTTTGTCGACAGCGGCCCGGTGTTCGAGAACGTGATGCAGGGCGACGCGGTCGACCTGATGAAATTTCCCACCCCGCTGTGGCATGCCCTGGATGGCGGGCGCTACATCGGCACCGGCGCTGCCGTGGCCACCATCGACCCGGACGATCACTGGGTCAACCTGGGCGCCTATCGCTCGATGCTGGTGGACAAGAACCACGTCACCATGAACATCGTCAATGGCAAGCATGGCCGCACCCATTGCGACAAATGGATGGCGCGCGAAGGCCGGGCGCCGGTGGCAATACACATTGGCATGGACCCGTTGTTCATGATCCTGGCCGGGGTGGAAGTGCCCACCGGCATGAGCGAACTGAATTACGCCGGTGCGGTGCGCGGCGAGCCGGTCAAGGTGGTCAAGAGCACGATCACCGGCCTGCCGCTGATCGCCGATGCCGAAATCATCATCGAGGGCTGGATCAAGCAGGGCGAGACCACCGATGAAGGGCCGTTCGGCGAATGGCCGGGCTACTACGTCAGCGGCACCACGCAAGAGCCCTACCTCAAGGTGGAGCGGGTGCTGTACCGCAATGACCCGATCATCCTTGGCGCACCGCCGGCCAAGCCGCCGCATGACTACTCCTACATGCGCACCATCATGAAGTCGGCAATGATTTTCGATGCCCTGGTATCGGCCGGCATTCCGGAGGTCAAGGGTGTTTACGCGCCGGAATGTGGCGGTGGCCGCATGCTGGTGATCGTGGCGATCCGTCAGCGCTATGCCGGCCATGCCCGTCAGGCCGGCTTCATTGCCTCGCAATGCCGCGAAGCCGCCTACATGGGCAAGTACACCATCGTGGTGGATGAAGACATCGACGTCACCAATCTGGAAGAAGTGCTGTGGGCGGTATGCACCCGTACCGATCCGGCCACCAGCATCGATTTCATTCGCCGCGCCTGGGCCAGCAAGGCCGAACCGATGCTGCGACCGGGCGAGCCGGCCTTCAACTCACGCGCCGTGATCGATGCCTGCAAGCCGTTCGAGTGGATTGCCGACTTCCCGCGCGTGGCCGAGGCCGATCCGGTCTATCTGCGCGAACTGGAAAAGAAATGGCACGGCTTGTTCGACATCCGTTTGCCGCATTGACATTGCCTTTACCCCTGAGGAGGACAACCGCATGATGAACTGCAACCAAGCCATGGCC
Organism: uncultured beta proteobacterium; assembly: GCA_903868285.1. Classification (GTDB taxonomy): domain Bacteria; phylum Pseudomonadota; class Gammaproteobacteria; order Burkholderiales; family SG8-39; genus CAIPUP01. The sequence goes on along the minus strand of CAIPUP010000070.1, from coordinate 11,248 downwards.
AGGGCGCTCACTGCCGTACTCGGCCTGGCATTGATGCTGGGCCTGACACTGAATCCCTGCCGGGCCCAAGCCCAACGCAGCGCGCCCGACTTCCCCAACAAGCCAGTACGACTCATCGTGGCGTTCTCGCCCGGCGGCACGCTGGATGTCATGGCGCGGGTGCTGGCAGCACAGATGCGCGAAGTCTGGAAGCAGCCTGTGATTGTGGAAAACCGCATCGGTGCCAATGGCGCACTGGGGGTCGAGAACGTGGTGCGCAGCCCGGCCGATGGTCACACCCTGTTGTACAACCCGGTGCTGGTGGTGGTGACGCAGCAGCTGCAGAAAACCTCCTTCGATGTGCTGCGCGATCTCACCGGCGTGGTGCAGACCGCGGTCTACTACCACCTGCTGGCGGCACACCCCAAGCTGGGCGTCTCCACCATCGGCGAGCTGCTGGAACTGGCGCGGCGCGAACCCGGCAAGCTCAACTACGGCAGCGGCGGTGTCGGCTCCAGCCTGCATCTGTACATGGAGCTGCTCAAGAGCGTCACCAAGGTCAACATCACCCATGTGCCCTACAAGGGCAGCGCGCCGGCGATGCAGGCACTGATGTCGGGCGAGGTCGACATGGTGTTCGATACCACCAGCAGCATGCAGCCCTTGGTCAGCGCCGGCAAGGTACGCCCGCTCATCGTCACCAGCGCCAAGCCGCTGGAGAGATTGCCCACGGTGCCGACCTTTGCCAGCGCCTTCCCCGGCGTCACCATGGAAGCCGGCTGGCATGGCCTGTTCGCACCCGCGGCCACGCCCAAGGCTGTGGTGGAACAGATCGCCGCCGATGTGCGCAGCGCCATCTTCATGCCGGCTGCGGCAGCCCGCCTGCGTGAAGCCGGCTTCGAGCCCACTGGCATGGGACCGGATCGCTTCAATGAACTGATCCGCAGCGACTTCGAGCGCTGGAGCAAGCTCATTCGCGACAACAACATCCGCGCTGACTAAGACCAAGACTAAGCGCCCGGCACGACCCAATCTGCAGCACTCTGTTTTCAGCCTTCACTGCAATACCGCAACCGAAAGGAACATCATGGCCGATCATTTCGTCACCCACGCCCGCGAACACATGCTGGCGCGCTACACCGTCAATGGCGTCAACGCCAGCGACTTCATGGATGTCACGCACTCGATCGAGAGCTGGGACGACTGGTGCAAGGCCTGGTCGGCACGCGCCGCAATTCATGAGGGCATGGGACGCCAGGCTCTGGCCGAGCAGCACTACATCAGCGCCGCCGAGCATCTGTGCCGCGCCGCTGCCACCTATCACTTCGGCAAGTACCTGTTTGTCAAGGACATGGCGCAGCATCGCGTGGCGCACAAGAAAGCGGTGGAGTGCCACACCCTGGCGCTGCCGCATATGAATCCGCCGGGTGAGCGGGTGCTGATTCCCTACGAGGGCAAGCAACTGGCGGGTGTGCTGCGCAAGCCGGTACATGTGGCCGGTGCCGCTGACAGCAAGGGCCGCTATCCGCTGGTGCTGATGACCATGGGCCTGGATTCGACCAAGGAAGAACTGATCACCTTCGAGTCGACCTTTCTGGATCGCGGTATGGCCACCCTGGCCTTTGACGGCCCGGGACAAGGCGAAGCGGAATACGACATGCCGATCCGCTACGACTACGAAAACGTGGTCGGCCCGGTAATCGACTGGGCGCTGCAACGCGACGATGTCGATGGCGATCGCATCGGCATCTGGGGCATCAGCCTCGGTGGCTACTACGGCCCGCGCACGGTGGCGTTCGAGAAGCGCCTCAAGGCCTGCGTCTCCAACTGCGGTCCGTATGACTGGGGTGCGCTGTGGGAGCAACTGCCGGCACTGACCCAGGATGCGTTCCGGGTGCGCAGCCATAGCGCCAACGAGGCCGAGGCACGCGAACGCGCCAACCTGCTGTCGCTGCGCGGCATCGCACAGAAGATCACCTGCCCGATGCTGGTCATCGCCGGTGGCCTGGACCGGCTCTGCCCGCCGGAAGACGCCAAGCGCCTGGCCAGCGAATCCAGCGGCCCGACCGAGATCATCGTCATCGATGATGGCAACCATGTAGCGCACAACCGCGCCTATCGCTACCGGCCGCAATCGGCGGACTGGATGGCAGCGCAACTGCACGCTAAAACACGTTGAACGCCATCACCGGCCATGGCCGCTCGCGTCGCATGACGCGGGTGGAGGATGCCGCGCTGCTGCGCGGCCAGGGGCGTTTTGTCGACGACCTGCCAGCCGCAGACAGCCTGCATGCCATGTTCGTGCGCAGTCCGCTGGCGCATGCCCGGCTGCTGGGCGTGGACTGTGCTGCGGCACTTGCCCTGCCAGGCGTGCAGGCGGTGCTGACGCATGCCGATCTGCGCGCGGTGATGCGCCAGGAACGCATTCCGCAGTCCACACCCTCGGCCATGATCCGCTTCCATGTCGATCCGCCGTGGCTGGCGCAGGACGAGGTCTGCTATGTCGGTGAACCGATTGCCCTGGTGATCGCCGACAGCCGGCGGGTGGCCGAGGATGCGGCGCGCCTGGTCGAGCCACAGCTGGAGAGCCTGCCGGTGGTGACCGATCTGCGTGCTGCCCTGAAACCCGGGGCTGAGCGAGCGCGACTGGATTGCCCGGACAACAAGGTGGCGCATACGCGCGTGGTGTACGGCGAGATCGATGCCGCCTTCGCCCGTGCCAGTCATCGCATCAGCCGGCAGTTCCGGCTCAACAAGGGTGGCGGCCATTCGATGGAGCCGCGCGGTGTGCTGGCGCGCTTCGATGCCAGCGAGCAACGGCTGTCGGTGTGGAGCAGCACCCAGATGCCCCATCGCACCAAGGCGCTGCTGGTGGAGATGCTGGGACTGGGCGAGCATCAGGTGCGGGTGGTGGCACCAGACGTCGGCGGCGGCTTCGGTCCCAAGGCGGTGGTGCATCCGGAAGAACTGGTGGTGCCGGCAGCCGCGCTGTTGCTGGGCCGGCCGGTGAAATGGATCGAGGACCGGCTGGAGAATTTCATCTCCACCGTGTCCGAGCGTTTGCAGCTTTGGGACATGGAGGCGGCGTTCGATGGCGAGGGCCGGCTGCTGGGCATACGCGGCCAGCTGCTGCACGACCATGGCGCCTGCACTCCCTATGGCGTGGCGCTGCCCTTCAATGCCGTGACCAACATGATCGGCCCGTATGTACTGCCGGCGGTGGACATCGACATTTCGCTATGCCTGACCAACCTGGTGCCGGCGGCGCCGACGCGTGGCGCGGGCCGGCCGCAAGGCACCTTTGTCATGGAGCGACTGCTCGATGCCATGGCCGATCAACTGGGCATAGGCCGGGATGAAATCCGTCGCCGCAATCTGATCAGCGCGGCGCAGATGCCGTTCGAGGTGCCGATCAAGCAGCGCGACGGCTCGGTGATGCGCTATGACAGCGGCGACTATCCGGAGTGTCAGCGCCGGGCGCTGGCGCTGATCGACTGGGATGGCTTTGCGGCACGGCGTGCCGCCGCGCTGGCCCAGGGCCGTTACCGGGGCATCGGCCTGGCCAACTATGTCGAGGCCACCGGACGCGGTCCGTTCGAGAGCGCCTCGGTACGCATCGGCCCCTCCGGCACGATTGTCGTCACCACCGGCGCCACCGCCCAGGGTCAGGGCACGCGCAGCATGCTGGCCGAGCTGGTGGCAGCGCAACTGGGCGTGGCACCGGAACAAATTCAACTGCGCGATGGCGACACCGATGCCAGCGCGCTGGGGCTGGGGGCGTTTGCCAGCCGCCAGGCGGTGACGGCTGGCAATGCGGTGCATCTGGCCGCGCTGCAAGTGGCCGACAAGGCGCGCAAGGCTGCCGCCACCCTGCTGGAGGCGGCCGAGGACGATCTGGAATTCAAGGATGGCTGGATCCAGGTCAAGGGCGTGCCGGAGTTGAAGCGCTCGCTGGGCGAGGTGGCACGCGCCCTGGGCGGCGTGGCCGGATTCGCATTGCCGGCAGGACTGGCACCTGGTCTGGCAGCGGCGGTCGATTTCGAGCCGCAGGGGCTGTGCTACACCAATGGCACCCATCTGGCCGAAGTCGAAGTCGATATCGCCACCGGCGGTGTGCGCATCCTGCGTTATGTGGTGGTGCATGACTGCGGCCGCATGCTCAACCCGGTGCTGGTCGAAGGTCAGGTGCATGGCGGCGTGGTGCACGGCATCGGCGCCGCGCTGCTCGAACACCTGCACTACGACGAGCAGGGCCAACCGCTGAGCGTGACCTATGCCGACTATCTGCTGCCCACCGCCGATGGTCTGCCGATGATCGAGATCGAACACATGGAGTCGCCCACCCCGCTCAATCCGCTGGGGGTCAAGGGCGCGGCCGAGAGCGGCACCATCGGCGCGCCGAGCGCGCTGATCGCGGCCATCGAAGATGCCTTGCGACCACTGGCGCTGCGACAGCCCTTGCAGATCAACGAGTTCCCGCTCAGCCCGGCACGGCTGCTGGCGCTGATCGATGGCGCACAGCAAGCCCAAAACAATCCATAGCAGCCACAATCCTTAACAGCCGCGTAACAGCACCAGATCAGAGTCAGGGCGTCGCTTGAAAAAGTCAATAAAAACAATAACTTACGATAAAACCCCAAGGATAAGTCCGGCCCCTTCAGCGGGCCGGCGCCGGCTCTTGCTGGGGCTGCTGGCATCCCTGAGCGGCTGGCTCGGCTGGCCGGTACTGGCACGCGCTGCCGAGCGCCTGATCTATCAGGTGGAGTCGCAGTTCAACGATGCGCTGCTGGTGACCGAAGACGAAGAGGGCTTACGCACCTTGCGCTTTCGCACCAATGGCGCACGCCAAAGCGTGGTCAAGCCAGGCGACCCCGACCATCTTGCGGTGCGCTACATCCAGGCCTTCCCGGTCGGGCTGCTGTGGCAGCCGCAGCCGCAGCGCATCCTGATCGTCGGCCTGGGTGGCGGCAGCATCTCGATGTTTTTGCACAAGCACCTGCCTGAAGCCAGCATCGATACGGTGGAGCTCGATCCGGCGGTGGTGGCGGTGGCGCGCTCGCACTTCGGTCTGGTCACCGACGCACGGTTGCAGGTGCATGTCGGCGACGGCCGCGCCTTCATCGAGCAAGCGCAGCCGGGCTATGACCTGATCCTGCTCGATGCCTATGGCGGTGATGGCTTCCCGCATGCCCTGGCAACGCAGGAATTCCTGCGTGCGGTGCAGCGCGTGCTGTCACCGCAAGGCGTGGTGCTGAGCAATGTCTGGAGCCGGCAATACAACAGCCACTATGACGGCATGGTGGCCAGCTATCGCGCGCTGTTTGGCTTCATGGCGGTGATGGATCTGGAGGGCGTAGGTAACAAGCTGCTGATCGCGCGCCACCAGCCCGAGCCGCTCAACCGTGCTGTGCTGATCAACCGTGCCAGCGCAATCAGCCGGCGTCTTCACCTGCGTGTCGGCCTGGGCCCGATGGTGCGCAAGGGACTGCGCCTGCCGGATGCACAAGAGCGTGCCGGCAAAGTGCTGCTCGACAGTCAGCCACCCGCTACAACAGGTTGAGCGGAATCTTGGCGTAAGAAACGCCATTGGCTTCCGGCGGCGGCAGCGCGCCGGCGCGGATATTGATCTGCACCGACGGCAGAATCAGCACCGGCATTTCCAGCGTCTTGTCGCGCGCCGTACGCAGCGCCACAAACTCGGCCTGACTGATGCCCTGATGCAAGTGGATGTTGTGCTCACGCTGCGCCCGTACCGTAGTCTGAAAGGCAAACTCACGACCCGCAGGCGGATAGTCGTGACACATGAACAGCCGGGTGTCATCGCCCAGCGCCAGCAAGCGCTGCACCGAGGCGTAAAGCTGGGCGGCATCACCACCCGGGAAATCGCAGCGGGCACTGCCGACATCGGGCAGAAACAAGGTGTCTCCGACAAACACCGCATCACCGAATTGATAGGCCATGCAAGCGGGCGTGTGCCCTGGCACCAGTAGCGCACGCGCGTGCGCCGAACCCAGAGCGAAGCGCTCGTCGTCGTGCAGCAGATGATCGAATTGCGAACCGTCGCTGGCGAAGTCGGGTTCAAGATTGAAGATGCGCTTGAACTGCGCCTGCACCAGACCGATACGGTCACCGATGGCAGTCTTGCCGCCCAGCGCACGCTTGAGGTAAGCCGCGGCCGACACATGATCGGCATGGGCATGCGTCTCCAGTATCCACTGCACCGTCAGCTGCTGGCTGCGCACGAATTCGATGATGCGATCCGCAGACAAGGTAGAGGTGCGACCGGACTTGGGGTCGTAGTCCAGCACCGGATCGATGATGGCGCAGGCTGGATCGCCCTCGGCATGCACCACGTAGCTGATGGTCCAGGTCGGACGGTCAATGAAGGGGTGAATCGTGAACCGGGTGATACTGGTCATCGGCTTTCCCTCTATCGGCTTTGCTGCAAGTGCGGGTATGGTGCAGTCATTATGGTCTGGCAGACCAAACATTCCTGAAAGCCGTAGCGAAGCCCGTACCGAACCCGTACCGACATCGATTCAAGGAGCCACACATGCACATCGACTGGCAACACTTCACCCCCTGGAGCTCGCTCGCCGGCGGCGTCATGCTCGGGCTGGCGGCAGCGCTGTTCGTATTGCTGAACGGCCGCATTCTGGGCATCAGCGGCATCCTCGGTGGACTGCGGCTGCGCGAGCATGGCACCAGAGGCGGCGACCGCGCCTGGCGCGTGAGCTTTTTGCTGGGCCTGCTGGCGGCACCACTGCTGTGGATGGCGGGCGAAGGCTGGGGGCTGGCGCAACCCGGCTTGATGAGCGATGCCATGGTGATCGATGCCGACTGGGGCATGCTGATCGTGGCTGGTCTGTTGGTGGGTTTGGGTACGCGCTATGGCGCCGGCTGCACCAGCGGCCATGGCGTGTGCGGCCTGTCGCGTCTTTCACCGCGCTCGCTGGTGGCGACCATGGCCTTCATGGGCGCGGGCTTTGCCACCGTCTATGTGCTGCGCCACATCGTTTAAGGAGGCTGCACATGACCAAGCTCGCAACGATGACACTGCCGCAGCGCCTGAGTGAATTCACGGTCGGCCTGCTGTTCGGACTGGGATTGATCCTCTCCGGCATGACCGACCCGCGCAAAGTCCTGGGCTTTCTTGATCTGGCCGGTGACTGGGATCCATCGCTGGCGCTGGTGATGGGCGGCGCCATCGCCGTCGGCGTGTTGGCCTTCGCGCTGGCCAAGCGCCGGGGCAGCAGCCTGCTGGGCAGCCCGCTGCATCTGCCCACAAACACTCGCCTGGATCGACGCCTGATCCTCGGCTCGCTGGCATTCGGCATCGGCTGGGGCATGGCAGGCCTGTGTCCGGGGCCGGCCATGGTGTCCATGGCGGCCGGTCAGGGCAAGGCGCTGTTGTTCGTGCTGGCGATGCTGGCCGGCATGCGCCTATTCGATTTTCTTGAACGGCAGACCCAGCGCCGCATTAAGGAAAATTAACCCCTCTGGGCAGCGGTAGTTCATAACATCCGCCATCGCAGCGGAGGGTATGGACATGCAACGAACGCAACACGGCTTCACCCTGATCGAACTGATGATCGTGGTGGCCATCATCGGCATCCTGGCCGCTATCGCCTTGCCGTCCTATCAGGACTACACGGTGCGGGCCAAGGTCTCGGAACTGATCCTGGCCGGCAGCGCCTATCGCAACCAGGTGGCCGAGAACTACATGGTCAACGGTGACGCCACCACCGCCGGCAATGGCATCACGGTCACCCCGGTGGGCAAGGTCACGGCTGGCGCGGTCTCGGCCGGCGGTGTCATCACCATTCAGGGCTCGACGGCCAGCACCTCGGTCGGACGCGATGTGGTGGTCACGCTTACCCCGACCTTCGATGCCAATACCAAGAGCGTGAGCTGGGAATGCAGCGGCAGCCCGGCCAAATATGCACCCGCCACCTGTCGTGGCACGGCGGTCAGTGCTGCCAGCGCCAGTTCCTCCAGCAGCAGTTCCGGTGCCAGTGCCCTGTCCAGTTCCAGCAGCAGTTCGGGCAGCAGTTCGGGCTCCAGCACCTCCAGCTCAAGTTCGAGCTCTAGCTCTAGCTCCAGCTCTAGCTCTAGCTCTAGCTCCAGCTCAAGTTCGAGTTCGAGTTCGAGTTCCAGCTCCGATTCCAGCTCCAACTCCAGCGTTAGCTCGAGTTCGAATTCCAGCTCAAATTCCAGCTCGAATTCCAGTTCGAACTCAAGTTCAAGGTCCAGTTCGAACTCAAGTTCAAGGTCCAGCTCCAGTCGCTCCAGTTCGCGGTCTGACGACTGAGCTTTGGCGGTTGCGTGTTGACGTTAGAAGCGTCAGCACGCGCTGCCATGAACGACATGGGGCAGCCGCTTCACCCGCTTGACCCGCTTGACCCGATTGATCCGATTGACCACGGCGATCGCTGCCCACCCTCAGCCACACACCCACTGGTTGCGCTAAGCGGCCTGCTGGGCTTTCTCGGCGCCTGCTGGCTGGTGATCCAGGCACAACCCCTGCCGGGTGACATAGCCGCGTACGCACTGCTGGTCATTGCCATCACTGCCGCTGTCATTCTCGCCCTGGACATCGGCTGGCTGAAGGTGCACCGCCGCAGCTCCACTGGCCTTGACTGGCAGCGAGACGACCCATCCTGGTCGCGCAGCCTGCTGAAATTGTTCGGCCTGCTGATCACGCTGGGCGGCGTGGCCATGCTGTACTGGCTGTTTCCGCACTACCAGCAGCCGCGCTTCGCGCCCTATTACGCGCTATTGCAACAATTGCTGCCAGTATGGCTGGTGCTGGCTCTGCCCTACTTCTATTTTGTCGACCGGCGCATGCGCACGCCACACGATGGCTACTGGCTGCTGGGCCACTGGGCTTGCTCAATACTGAAGCGAGGCAAGCACACGCCACTGAATCGAGCTGAACGTCAATTGCTAGGCCAGCATTGGCTGAGCTGGCTGATCAAGGGCTTTTTTCTGCCTCTGATGTTCATCTACTTCTGCAACTACCTGCAAAACTTCAACAATAGTTCTGCCACCACACCGCTGCAGTTCTGGTTTGAGCTGCTGTGCAATCTGGCATTCCTGATCGATGTCGGCCTGGTATCCATGGGCTATCTGCTGACGCTGCGACTGGCCGATACCCATGTGCGCTCGGCCGAGCCGACGCTGTTCGGTTGGGTGGTGGCGCTGGCCTGCTATGAACCGTTCTGGTTCCTGATGGAGCGGCAATACTTGCAATACCAGGGCAAGCTCGACTGGCTGCAATGGCTGGCAGACAGCCCGCTGCTGGCGACGCTCTGGGGCGCGATGATCGTAAGCCTGGTGATGATCTACGCCTGGGCCACGGTAATTTTCTGCGCACGATTCTCCAACCTCACCCATCGCGGCATCATTACCAACGGCCCGTATCGGTATACCCGCCATCCGGCCTATCTGGCCAAGAATCTCTCTTGGTGGCTGATCAGCATTCCGTTCATCGTGCAAGACTCGACGACGGATGCGCTGCGTCACTGCCTGATGCTATTGCTGCTTAATGCGCTGTACGCACTGCGGGCCTGGACCGAAGAGCGACATCTGTCGCAGGACCCGCAGTACATGCAGTACGCCGCCTGGATACGGCACCATGGCCTGTTTCGCCGATTCAAGCTACCCAGGGCTTAATCCGGAGCAATCTCACACTGTGCTCTCGACCTTGGGTAGCTCTAGCGGTATTGACGAGCCGGTATTGACGAGGCGCTCTTGCGCGTGGCGCTCGTACTGGCGAGCCGCAGGCTGCGCCGCAGCAGTTGCCGGGTCTGCATCAGCAGGCGACGCAACTCAGCGCGACACTGCTTTTGCTCGACCGACCAGGTCGCGCTGGCACTGTCTTCACGCTCAAAGACCAGCACTTCCAGCAACAGGTGCGATAAGCGCAAGGTGTCGTCGGGCTCCAGTCCGTCGGTCAGTGCAATATCGACGCCGCTTGGCGCAGCCTGAGCACTACACTCGGCTGCACTCAGGCTCGCCATCGCCTGTGATTCGATCGCCAGCACGGCTGAAGGACTGCGCGTGACCGTATGACCGGCATGCCGTAGTCGGCGTATCACTGCAGTCGACGCATGGCGGTAGTAAACAACCGCGCGCTCGGCGGAACAGGCATGCACCAGTTTCGACACCATGGCCTCGGCATTGCTGTCCAGTTTGGCATTTCGGTGATGAGTAACTCCGCCTTGATCTGCGACAAGGCCGAAGACGCCGTACTGGTATCGGGACAATGCGCCACCAGACACAGCCTGGCATCGTCAATCAGTTGCTGCAGGTTGTCCGCCACCAGCATGGCGCCAACAAGAGCGATACGCACCGGACCCTGCTCTTGCATCGCCAGATCTGACGTGGCTCGGCCGCCAGTTTTTGCTCGCACATCGCGTGCGGTATGACCACCAAACAGATCGCGCCCCAAGGCTGCAGCATGCATGCTCGCTAGTGTCGTTGGCGATAGTTTGGCAACTACGCCGATGGAATATCCGAGATCAACCAGTTGCTTGATGTGGATGAGCCGCGTGACATCCGAGGCCGACTACAGGCGCTGCCCACCATCGCTGCGCTGCGGCCCAACAATGGCATAGCGCCGCTCCCACACCCGCAGTGTTTCCGGGTGCAGCCCGGAAAGCCGGGCGGCGACACCACTGCGGTATTGGCCAGTGCCTGACAGGGTGACTCCGGTCTTTGTTCCCATGCCAGTTCCAATCTTGGTCGTTACAAGAATGCAGCGCCGCATGCATTGAGTTCACAGGCTAACAGAAGGCAGAACTCAAAAAATTGAACCGGGCCTGACCCGCTTAACCGTCCTGCTACAACTTTGCCGAAGCTCACAGACAACTTGCATCGGTATTCTGCGTCAGTCGAAATCCATTCACTTTTCCAAAACCAGCATTTCCCATGAGAACGAGAACCGCATGACGCTTTTTGACAAGTATGGTGGCGTAAATACCTTCAGCAAGGTGATCACCAACTTCTACGAGCGGGTTTATGCCCGGCCGAACCTGCGGCATTACTTTGAAATCATGGACAAGCCACGGCTGATTCAACATCAGGTGGAATTCGTGGCCTATTTGCTCGGCAAGCCGATGCGCGACTACAGCGAATACCATCTGCGCAATTTTCATGAACGACTGAATATCACCGGCAAGGCATTTGATGACCTGGTGAAGATATTCCAGGAAGAGCTCGAGGCGGTCAAAGTCAGCAGCACCGATATTGTCAGCATCATCGATGT
>CAIPUP010000069.1 GCA_903868285.1 uncultured beta proteobacterium | reverse complement strand
GCTGGCCTCCGGCCAGGACGTACTCACCCGCGAAGCGGTGTTTCTGGATGAACAACGCTGGGATGAGTGGCTCGCCCTGTACGCCCCCAACTGCGAGTACTGGGTGCCGACCTGGCGCAGCGAGGAAGTGCTGACGGACGACCCGCAGACCGAGCTGTCACACATTTATTACGCCAGCCGCGCCGGTCTGGAAGATCGCATCTCGCGCATCCGCACCGGCAAATCGCCGGCCTCGTCGCCGCTGCGTCGAACCACCCATATGCTGGGCAATGTCGTGTTGTTGCAATCGCGCAAGGTGGAGTGGTTGCAGCTGCGCTCGTCGTGGACTTGTCATATCCATGATCCGCACAGCAAGCAGGATCATGTGCTGCACGGCCATTCGCTGCATGAACTCACGCTGCATTCCGCCGGCTGGCTGATCACCCGCCGCAAGACCGTGATCCAGAATGATGTGCTGCCCTCGATGATCGATATTTACTGCCTGTGATCATCGGATCGCATGACTAGCCCGGAGCGCTTTGTGAACCATGACGTGAACCACGACTATCGCGGCCGCAGCGTTTTCATCAGCCAGGACTTCATGCTGGTGGATGTGTTCAATGACATCCAGCAGCGGCTGGAGGCGCGTGGCATCGAAGTCGTGCGCGGGCCAGGCTCTGCGCCCGGACAGCGGGTGAATTTTCCGCGCGAGAGCTGGCCGCAGTATTTCGGCCGGGCCGAGGTGGCGATGTTCTCCAGCCGTAATGTCGCCACGCGCGAGATCATGCAGTTCGCACCGCGCCTGCGTGGCATCGTCAATCCCACCATTGGCCTGGACACGGTCGATCTGCAGGCGGCGGCCGAGCTGGGCATCATCGTGGGTCATGGCGCAACGCCAGAGAACTTCAATGGCATTGCCGAAGCCACGGTGTTGCTGATGCTGATGCTTATGTACAACCCGGATGCCACGCGTGAGGTCATGCATGGCAAGCGCACCCGTCCGGCGCCAACGCCGGAGTCGGCCTGGGCGCGCCTGATGATGCGTCGCACCGTCGGGCTGGTGGGCTTTGGTCGCATTGCGCGAGGTGTGGCCGAGCGGCTGCAAGGCTGGCAGATGCGCATCCTGGCCTACGATCCCTATGTGCCACCCGAGAGCGTGCCGGCGCATGTGCAACTGGTGGATTACGACAGCTTGCTGCGCGAATCCGATCTGGTGAGTGTGCTGGTGGCCGTCACGCCGGAGAGCCGCGGCATCATCAGTGAGCGTGCGCTGTCGCTGATGAAACCGACCGCCTTCCTGATCAACACCGCCCGTGGCGACGCGGTGGATGAAGCGGCGCTGATCCGTGCCTTGCAGCAAAAGCGCATCGCAGGCGCGGCGCTGGACAATTTCCAGGTCGAGCCGTTGCCGGCCGACAGCCCGTTGTGGCAGCTGGACAACGTCATTCTCACGCCGCACATGATCGGTCATACCAAGGATGTGTTCGCGTCCTTTGGCAAGGCGGGTGAGGACAACATCCTTGCCATTCTGCGCGGCGAAGCACCGCCAATTTGCAAGAACCCGGAAGTGATGCCGGCGTTTCAGGCCCGACTGCAGCGGCTGGCGCAGGCCGGTGATTAATCCATTAGTTCATCGTTCATTGCGTTATCAATCGATTGTTTGCAGCACCTTCCAGGGAGACTGCCATGCGCGGCATGGGCTGCGGAATCACTGGCAGGAGCAGTTTGCCCGCGACACCAAGGAAACCCGCTACGAGCCGTTCTTGCCCGCCAGCGCCAGGCCGCCATTGACGCTGAATCAGGCCACCATGGACAAATACCGCGCCGAGATGAAAAAGCACTACCTCAATCGCCGGCCGGAGTTTCAGTAAGCGGTCTGGTCTTTGCGCGAGCGCGTCGGCTTGCGCCGGGCCTGGGTTGTTGATTTTGTTGGCAATTTCGCTGCCGGCAATTTCGCCGGCAGCGTCTCGGCGCCAAGGTTGCCGATGATGGTGTGCAGCACCCGTCGTGTAGTAGCCAGGTCCTCGCGCGGCAGTCCCTGCACCGCCACCTCGTTGACCTCGATGGCCAGTGGCACCAGCACGCGCTTGAGCCGTCGTCCGCTGGCGGTCAGGAAGACATGCTGGTTGCGCAGATCACCGGCCTGACGGCGACGCTCGACATAGCCGCGCTGCTCCATGGCATGCAAGGCAGCATGGGTGGTGGGCTCCATCACCCCGGCCGCCTCGCTCAGCTGGCGCTGGCTCAGGCCATCCTGCTCCCACAGGATTCGCAGAAACGCCCAATGCCCGAATGACACATCGTGCTGCTGCAGTCGCGCCTGCAGCGAGCGCACCAGCAAGCGGGTCGCTTCACGAATCAGGTGCGCCAGTCGGTCGTCCGGTACGGCGTCATGCCAGCGATGCCGCGTCTGCGCTCGCGAATTATCTGTAACATCTTGATTATTAACAACTTTTTTCATAGCAACGATTGTGGCGCGCATTGCTGCTGCAAGGCCTGTTCGGTGCCACTCCTGGCCGAGGCCAACAGTGCCAGACACAGCTCCATGCTGGCCAGCGACCAGCGTGCGTCATGCAGTGGCGCGCGCGTACCGGCAATGGCGGCCAGCCATTCGTCCAGCACCTCCACCCGTGGCACGGCCGACAGCGGCAGCGGGCGCAGGCTGCGTCCGCCATCGGCATAGACGGTGACGCCGTCCGGGCCGGGGCGCAGATCGGCCGCTTCGCAGCTCACCACGATATGGCCAAAGTGTTGATGGTGGCGTGTGACCGGATCGGTGCCGTTGGTATTGTTGCCACCGGATAAACCACCCGCCGCGACATAGGCCTTGCCGCCATAGTTACGTGCTGCCTTGGCCGCCGCTTCGCTTTGCTGATTCAAGGTACCCGCTTGCAGCCGGCTGCGGCCGCTGCGCCAGGCGGCCGGGTCTTTATCCAAGCCGAGTTCGCTCACCCAGCCGGCCTGTTCATCGCCATCGAAATAGCCGTAACCGTTGTAGAGCAGGCTGGCAAAGGCGCCATTCTCGAACGGCACCAGCGCGGCATAGGCACCTTCGGTCGGGCGTGTGGCGTCCCAGTTGCCGCACAAGGCCCGCACGCTGCGCGCCAGGCCGCCGGCCAGCAGTCGCACGATGTCCACCTGATGCGCGCCCTGGCTGAACACCACACCACCGCCGCGCGCACTGTCGAGCTCTTCCGGCCGGCGCGGTCGATAGAGAAAATCGGTGTAGTACTGGGCATTGATCAGGCGCACCGCGCCGAACTCGCCTCGTTCGATGATGCGCCGCGTCTCGAGCACTGGCGCATTGAAGCTGTGGCTGTGCCCCACCACCAGCTGCACTCCGGCCTGTGCCACGGCCTGCTGCATGCGCTGACAGTCCTGCAGCGTGAGTGCCAGCGGCTTTTCCACCAGCACATGTTTACCCGCAGCCGCAGCCATGCAGACATGCTCGGCATGCCATTCATGCGGTGTGGCGATATACACCGCGTCCACGCCCGGATCGTTGCACAGCGATTCGACCGAGGCATGAATGCGGCCGGCAAAATCCTGGACAAAGCGATGGCAGGCTTCCTGGCGTGGATCGCAGGCGGCGACCAGTCGCACCCGTGCATCGGCCACAAAGCTGGGCAGCATCAGGGTGAAGGCACGCCCGAGGCCTGCAACACCGATGCGCAATGTCGGTGACTGCGAAACTGCCGCGCTTGTAGTCTGCGCGTTGGGAGCCCCGGCGCTCCCGGCCCCTGCATTGCTGCCTGCCGGCTGCGGCACGCTCACAGGTCCAGCACCAGTTCACCGCCCGTGGCACGCGATACGCACAGCATGATGCAGCGTGAACGCTCATCCTCGGTCAGCACCAGATCGCGATGATCGGCCACGCCTTCCAGCAGCGCAGTCTTGCAGCTGCCGCAACTGCCGCTTTCACAGGAGGACGGAATGCGCAGCGTGGTTTGCTGCCGCAATACGCCAAGAATGCTCTGCCCTGGCGGCACCGTATGTTGCGAACCGTTGCGAGCCAGGCGCACCCTGAATGGCACATCCTCGCGCTGCGTGGTGCCGCCTTCGACAAAGCTCTCGAAGTGCAAGGCGTCGGCGTTCCAGTGTCCGCACAGATCTCGCACACCCTGCATCAAGCCGCCCGGGCCGCAGCAATACAGATGCGTTTGGCCGGGTTTTTCCAGTACCGGCCACAGGTCGTAGCTGCGCGCAGGATCACCGCCGTCGTGGTGGATCAGCACCTTGCCGCCGAGCGCCGGATCGGACAGCGGCCCGCGCAGCAAGTCGGCGAAGGCGGTGTGTTCGGCATCGCGGGTGAAGTAATACAGACGCCAGGGCGGCGTGTTCTCGCCCTGCATGCGTCGTGCAGCAAGGCTGCGGATCATCGACAGCAGTGGCGTGATGCCGATGCCACCGGCAATGAACAGATAGGCGCTGGCCTTTTTCAGAGCGAAGGCGTTCTGTGGCAGCGAGGCCGGCAACGTATCACCGACCTGCACCGCATCGACCAGGCAGCACGAACCGCCACGTCCTGCGGCCTCGCGCTTGACGGCGATGACATAGCAGGGCGCAGCGCTGTCATTTACCGCATCATCGCCATCGTCATTGCCCTGCTCAGCAGCATGCTGGCGCCAGCGGTTACACAGCGAATACTTGCGTGCCATGCCGTTGGGCAGATGCAGTGTGACGTGTGCACCAGGGGTAAACGCCGCCAGCGGCGTTGTAGCACCGGCCGCCAGCGGCGTTGCAGCATCAGCCGCCACCAGGGTAAAGCGCGTGATCTCCGGCGTGAGGGTTTGCTTGTGCAGTACCCGCAGCAATTGCGTGGTGGCTTGCGATTCGGTCATGGCGTTTCGGACTCACGCGCCGCAGCCAGATCGGCTTCGCTATGCAGGTCGCGCCAGTCGATGCGCTTGGGTACCACTGACTGATAGGCACAAAGGTCGCTGCGCACGCGGGCCTCGCCGGTACCAATGGCCGGTGCACCGGCTTGCCAGGCCTGTGCCGCCTCCACCATCTGCTTGCGAAACTCCACCACCGCCACGTCGCTTGCGCCCAGTACCTCGTTGGTGCGATCGGTGATCCGGCCCATAGTCACCCACATCGCCAGATCCTGATTCGGAAAGCCTTTGATGCCAGTGAAGTTGCCGCTCTTCATGGCATTGCGGTCCTGCCAG
>CAIPUP010000068.1 GCA_903868285.1 uncultured beta proteobacterium | reverse complement strand
GCGGCCGGCGAACAGGAGGCCGGGCAGAAGATCATCACCGACAACCGGGTGCTGTTCCATCGCGTCGCCAACACCCTCAACTACCTCGATATCCGCACCGTGGTGGTGTCCTGCGGCACCTGCATGGATCAGCTGATGCAGTACCAGTTCGACAAGATCTTCCCCGGCTGCCGGCTGCTCGACATCCATGAATACCTGCTGGAAAAGGGCGTCAAGCTCGACGGCCTGTCGGGCACGCGCTACATGTATCACGACCCCTGCCACACACCGATGAAGACCTATCAGCCGCTGAAGGTGGTGAACAGCCTGATGGGCCAGAGCGTGACGCTGAACGAGCGTTGCTGCGGCGAGTCCGGCACGCTGGCGGTGACCCGGCCGGACATCTCGACCCAGGTGCGCTTTCGCAAGGAAGAAGAGATGCGCAAAGGGGCGCTGGCGCTGCGTGCTGGCGATGACGTTGCCAAGGCCCCAATCAAAGTGCTGACCTCCTGCCCGTCCTGTTTGCAGGGTCTGGCGCGCTTTGGCGATGACAGCGGCGTTCAGGCCGACTACATCGTGGTGGAAATGGCGCGACGACTATTGGGCGAGAGCTGGATGGAGGACTATGTGGGCAAGGTCCAGCGCGGCGGCATCGAACGGGTGTTGCTGTAAAAAGTCAATAAAATCAATAACTTACGCAATATTTAGCGGACTGGCCTGGGTGACTCGCCCCATTCACTGGCACAGACCCTGAGTCAGACCCTGAGTCAGCCCCTGACTCAGACCCTGGCCCAGGGCCTGCGCAGGGTGCCCGCCACCATCATCCCGACATAGCCCAGCAGCGAGGCGATCACCACCAGGTAGAGCCACTGCGGGTTGCCCTGGCCGCTGCCCACCACCAGCGAGCCGGCGCCGACCGCGATGCACAGTCGCAGTACGCTGCCACCGAGCGGCCAGCCCAGCCGTCCGGCGCCCTGACAGCCCATGAAAAAGGTCAAGCCAAAACCCAGCAAGGCATAGCAGGGGCCGACGGTCTGCAGATAGAGCGCCGCTGCGGCGGCCGCGGCGGGATCACTGGTGTAGAGGCCGCTCCAGAGCGATGGCCAGAGCGCGCACAGCGTGCCGATGGCGGCGCAGATCGTCCCCACCAACGCCGAACCAACCCAGGCGATGCGTTCGGCGCGCGCCGCCTGCCCGGCGCCGATATTGCGTCCGACCAGGGGCACGATGGCCGCACCAAAGCCAAAGGCGATCGGCACCATGATGTATTCCAGCCGCGCACCGATGCCATAGCCTGCCAGCACATCGGTTCCAAAGCGCGCCGCCAGCGCAGCGAACACCAGCACACAGCCATTGGAAATCACCGGGCTGATGCCGGCGGCCAGTCCCAGGCGCAGGATCTCGCGCGCCGCAGCCTGATCGAAACCACCCGGTACCAGCCGCAGCGGCGCGTCCTTGCGTCGCAGCCAGCGCCACAGCACCAGCGCACCCAGGCTGTTGAGCAGCACCAGCGACCAGCCGGCACCGGCCACGCCCAGCCCCGGCCAGCCGGCCATACCAAACACCAGCAGCGGACACAGCGCCAGGTGCAGCAGGGTGATGCCGATCATGCACAGCGCCGGCAAGCGCAGATTGCCGCTGCCCGACACCACGCTGGCCAGCCCGTTCATGCAGAAGGTGATGCCACAGCCGGCAAATACCGGCAGGGCATAGGCCTCGGCCGCAGTCAGCACCGCGCCACGCGCGCCAAGCAATGCGAACAGCTGGCTGCCACCGAGCAAACCCGCCATGGCGATCAACAAGCCCAGCAGACACTCCAGCGCCACGCCGTGCAAGGCGCGCGCCTGGGCCCCGGCAAGATCACCACGACCGAGTGCACGCGCCACCGCACCGGCGAGCGCGCCACCAAAGGCGGCACGCGAGATCTGCACCATCATCATCGACAGCGGCAGCACCAGCGCCACACCGGCAAAGGCTTCCACCCCCAGGCCACCGATGATCCAGCCGTCATAGATCACCGCCAGCGTCCAGGCCATCAGACCGGTGACACTGGGGGCGGCCAGACGCAGAATCTGCGGCACAATCGCGCCCTCGAGAAATGGGTGATGCGCAGCTGCAGCAGCGCTGGCACTGGCGGGGTGTTCAGACGGTTTGGAATCCACAGGCTGGGCTGATAAAGACATCGGCTGGGTTTGATCGGCTGGGTTTGATCGACTAGCTGCAGGGTGAAACAGAAAGAATCTCATGAAACGTAGCGTCTGGCTGTTCATCCTTTGCGCTGCGGTGCTGATGACCCTGAGTGCCGGCATCCGTCAGGGCCTGGGGCTGTTCCTGCGCCCAATCAGCCTGGATCTGGACATGGGCCGGCAGGTGTTCGGTCTGGCACTGGCGATTCAAACACTGGTGATCGGCCTGTCCAATCCCTTCGCCGGCATCCTCGCCGATCGCTATGGTCACTGGCGGGTGGCGCTGGCCGGTGCCGCACTGTATGCGGTGTCGCTGCTGCTGGCCTCGCAAAGCCAGGGCCCGACCAGCATCACGCTGAGTTTCGGACTGCTGATGGGTCTGGCGCTGTCGGCAGTCAGCATGTCGGTGATGTTCGGCGCAGCAGCGCGGGTGGTGGCGCCGGAAAAACGCACCTTCGCCTTCGGTCTGATTACCTCCGGCGGTTCATTCGGACAGTTCCTGGTGGTGCCCTTCACCATGAATCTGCTGACCGAGATGGGCTGGCGCGAAACCTGTGCCTGGCTGAGTGTCGGCGCGCTGCTCATCATGTTGCTGGCACGCGGCCTGGGCACGTTGCCGCCACTGCCTGCGGCCACGCGCGGCAAGGAGTCGGTATCTCTAGGCGAGGCACTACGCAGCGCACGCCAGCATCGCGGCTTTGTACTGCTGACGCTGAGCTACTTTGTCTGCGGCTTTCATGTCGCACTGATCATGACCCACCTGCCAGCGTTTTTCCTCGACCGTGGACTGCCACCGCTGGTGAGCGCGCAGGCCTATGCCTTGATCGGGCTGTTCAATATTTTCGGTTGCTACTTCTTTGGCTGGGCCGGTACGCGCTGGCCCAAGCATCTGCTGCTGGTGGCTATCTACAGCGCACGCGCGGTGATTTTCATACCGCTGCTGCTGCTACCCACCACGCCAGCGCTGGCCTATGGCTTTTCCATCATCATGGGTTTCATTTTTCTGGGCACGGTGCCACCCACCAGCGGCATCGTGGCGCAGCTGTTCGGTGTGCGTCACCTCACCACGCTCTTTGGCATCAGCTTTCTATCGCATCAGCTGGGCGGCTTTTTTGGTTCCTGGCTGGCGGGTCTGATTTTCGATCACACCGGCAGCTACGACCTGGTGTGGATGATGGCCATCGCCCTGGGTGTCATTGCGGCAGCACTTTGCCTGCCGATTGATGAACGTCCTGCCAACGACAAGCTGCAAAGCGCATGACAATGAAACATGCCAGTGGTTCAAACCCTATGCCCAACCACGATTCCAGGCCCGATGACTGCGCCTTGTGCCAGGAAGAGGGCGGCGAGCTGCTGTGGCGCGATGCTTTTTGTCGCGTAGTGCTGGTGGATGATGCCGACTACCCCGGGTTTTGCCGCGTGATTCTGAATGCCCATCACAGCGAGATGACCGATCTGCCGCTGGCGGCGCGGCATTGCCTGATGGCAACGGTTTATGCGGTGGAGCAGGTGCTGCGCGACCATCTGCAACCGGCCAAGATCAACCTGGCCAGCTTTGGCAATGTCGTGCCACATCTGCACTGGCATGTCATTCCGCGCTATGCCGATGACCGGCATTTTCCCAACCCGGTGTGGGGTAGCGCGATGCGTGATCAACATGCCGCAACCCGACCAGCGTTACAGCGCGATGTCCTCAAAGCGGCACTGACGCAAGCACTGGCGCAAGGTATTCTCGATGCACGGCGGCAGTGTCCTGTACCCTGAGTCCCTTTCGTGAAGCCTTAGTGAAAACCACCTGAAATAACCCTCGACCACTGAACGCAAACCATGCCCAACCCGACTGAAATCCGCCTGCATGCCGCTTCGCGTCAAATGGAAATCCATTTCGACGACGACAGCAGCTTCACGCTGTCCTATGAATTTCTGCGCGTGCACAGTCCATCGGCCGAGGTGCGCGGCCATGGCCCGGGGCAAGAAACCCTGCAAACCGGCAAACGCAAGGTCGATATCCTGAGCGTCGAGCCAGTCGGCAGCTATGCCATACAGCCGCGCTTCTCGGATGGCCATTCCACCGGCATCTATGCCTGGGACTACCTGCATAGTCTCGGTCGCGATCACGACAAGCTGTGGGCCGACTATCTGGAAAAGCTGGTCGATGCCGGTGCTTCACGCGATGTCTGATCCGCACAACAAGGCCAGCAGTGCCGGCCAGACCCACTTCGGCTATCAGACCGTCGACGAGCGCGACAAGGCACGGCGGGTAGCCGATGTCTTCGATTCGGTGGCATCGAAATACGATGTGATGAACGACTTCATGTCGCTGGGCATGCATCGCGCCTGGAAGCGCTTCACCTTGGCTGCCAGTGGCGTGCGCCAGGGTGACCGTGTGCTGGATATCGCCGGCGGTTCGGGCGATCTGGCCTTTGGCATGGCCGAACTGGCCGGTGCGCAGGGCGAGGTGTGGCTGACCGATATCAACCACGCCATGCTGGCGGTGGGACGCAACCGACTGATCGACCGCGGCTTGCTGCTGCCGGTGGCGCAATGTGATGCCGAACAACTGCCGTTTCCCGACAATTATTTCCATTGCGTGAGCGTGGCTTTTGGCCTGCGCAACATGACCCACAAGGACCTGGCACTGGCCGAAATGCGCCGTGTGCTCAAGCCGGGCGGGCGATTGCTGGTGCTGGAGTTCTCGAAAATCTGGAAACCACTGGAACAGGTTTACGACTGGTATTCATTTAAGGTATTGCCCTGGCTCGGTCAGCGCGTGGCAGGCGATGCGGATAGTTACCGCTATCTGGCAGAATCGATACGCATGCATCCGGATCAGGATGAATTAAAGCGCATGATGGAACGCGCTGGCCTGGAACAGGTCGAAGTGTTCAACCTAGCCGCGGGCGCTGTGGCCCTGCATCGCGGCAGCAAATACTAAACGGGCCAACGTGTCGAACAAATAAAGCAGTTAAACAACGGCCAACGTGCCTCTGGAGGAAAGAACAATGCAAGTGATGAAGCACTTCAAGCGCTGGATCACCGGTTTGAGCATGGTGATGTTTGCCATCGTGCTGGGCTTTGCCAACAGCGAAGCCGAAGCCGCAAAACGCCTCGGTGGTGGCAGTAACGTCGGTGCGCAGCGCAGCGCCACACCGCCCAGCAACCAGGCCACGCCCGGACAAGCGGCACAGCCAGGACAGGCAGCACAAGCCGCCAAGCCGGCCGCACCCTCGCCGGCAGCGCCGGCAGCTGCACCCGCAGCGCAGCCGAATCGCTGGCTCGGCCCGGTGGCGGGTCTGGCGGCTGGTCTTGGTCTGGGATGGCTGCTGGGTCAAAGCGGTCTGCTGGGCGATATGGGTGGCATGAGCGGCATGATCGGCGCCCTGCTGATGGGTCTGCTGGCGGCAGGTGCCGTGATGTTGCTGATCCGCCTGTTCCGGTCGCGCAGCACGCCGCAGCCGAACGGGCTGCAGTACGCCTCGGCCAACCAGCAACATATGGGTAATGAAACCGTGGCCGCACCGCCGCCCTCGCAATACGTACCGGCCGAGAGCTATCAGCCGCGCAGCAACGAAGCGGCGGGCAGCAGCGGTGGCGGCATTGCGGGTGTGCAGATCGGCTCGCATGCCGGCATGGGACGCAGCGCACCGGTCACGGCCGATAGCAGCATCCCGGCCGATTTCGATGTCGAGGGCTTTCTCAAGCAAGCCAAGATGAACTTCCTGCATCTGCAGGAAGCCAATGATCGCGGTGACACCGACATGCTGCATGACGTCACCACCAGCGAGATGTTCGCTGCGCTCAAGCCGGAAGTGCTGGCCAATGGCGCCGAGAACGCCAAGACCGGTGGTCGCACCGAGGTGCTGTCGCTGAGCGCCTCGCTCATGGAAGTGGCCTCCGAAGCCGGCCTGCACTGGGCCAGCGTGCGCTTCGCCGGTCAGATCCGCGAGCCGCAAGCCACCAAGGCCGAAGCCTTCGAGGAAATCTGGCATCTGCAAAAGCCGGTCAGCGGTGATAGCGGCTGGGTACTGGCAGGGATACAGCAGGTTTCCTGAGCAGCACATTCAGGCACAGTCGAAAGAACGGCGGCATTAAGGCGCGCTGTGCGCTGATCTGAAGTTGCATTGCAAAACGCCCCGCAGGGTAGTTAACCTGCGGGGCGTTTTGTTTAGCACTGTTGTGTGGCGCTTTCGTTCGCGCTTGTCTCAGGCTGTGTCGCTGCAGCCCGCTATGTGCTGATGACACTCTGCTAAAGTGCCGCGATGCTAGAGCGCAGCGCCCTGTTCGCCGTCAACCATCTGCTATCGCACAACCCCGAGGCCGCAGCGCTGCTGGGCGCGCACGTCGGCAAATGCCTGCGCTTTCGCGCGCCGCCGCTGCCCGATCTGCTGGCGCGTATTGGCGAAGACGGTCGGCTGCTGACAATCGACGATGTACATGCCGTGGCCGATGCCCCCACCGCTGCGCCGAGCAAGCTGCCCAACGACAGCCCGAACGAACCCGATCTGCAAATCGAGTTCAATCCGCTCAGCCTGCCCTGGCTGGCGGCCACCGACCCGGCGCTGCGGGCGCGCGCACTGCGCGATATGCGTATCGCCGGCAATCTCGAACTGGCGGCGCTGATACAACAGCTGGCCGGCAGCCTGCGCTGGGATGCCGAGGAAGATCTGTCGCGCGTGGTGGGCGATGTGTTGGCGCATCGCATCGCCGGCGCTGGCCGCACGCTGCTGGCCAGTAGCCAGGACAACGCCCTGCGCGCCGCCCAGAGCCTGAGCGAGTACTGGCTGTATGAGCAGCCGCTGCTGAGTTCGCGCGCGGCGCTGCAGGCGTTCACGCAGTCGCTGCAACAAGTGCAGACGCGCACCAGCCTGCTCGAACAACGCCTGCGAAGGCTCGAAGAACGCCGGCCCTAAAGAACGTAAAAAGTTAATAAAATCAATAACTTATGAACATTCCCCTGGTGCGTCTCGGAACCATCCTGCGGGTCGCGCTGCGTCACGGGCTGGATGAATTCGCGCTGCAGGCCAGCTATGGCGGCACCAGCACCGCTGGCGTCGGGACGGGCGCAGGCGGCATCGGCAGGAAGCTCCTGGGCGCACTGAGCGGCCTGTTGCCGGCGCAACGACTGCAGGCGCCGCGCGGCCAGCGCTTGCGTCTGGCGCTGGAAGAACTGGGGCCGATTTTTGTGAAGTTCGGCCAGGTGCTATCGACCCGGCGCGATCTGCTGCCCACCGATATCGCCGACGAGCTGGCGCGGTTGCAGGATCAGGTGCCGCCGTTTGACAGCGCGCTGGCGCGGCGCGAAGTCGAGCGCGCCTTCAACCAGCCGGTCGAGGCCCTGTTCTCGCACTTCGAAAGCGATCCGGTGGCCAGCGCCTCGGTGGCGCAGGTGCATTTCGCCACCCTGCGCGATGCCAGCGGCAAACATGACGGCCTGGAAGTGGCGGTGAAGATCATCCGTCCCGGACTGCTGCCGGTCATCCGGCGCGATCTGGCCTTGATGGATGCCGCGGCCTGGCTGGTGGAGCGACTGTTCGCCGATGGTCCGCGCCTCAAGCCGCGTGAAGTGGTGGCGGAATTCGCACGCCACCTGCATGACGAACTGGATCTGATGCGCGAAGCGGCCAATGCCAGCCAACTGCGTCGCAACTTCGCGCACTCGCCGATGCTGGCGGTACCCGAGGTGTACTGGGACTGGTGTGCGCTGAATGTGATGACCATGCAGCGCATGCATGGCGTACCGGTATCGCAAGTCGATGTGCTGCGATCGCAGGGCGTGGACATTCCTCTGCTGGCGCGCACCGGGGTGGAGATCTTTTTCACCCAGGTGTTTCGCGATGGCTTTTTCCATGCCGACATGCATCCGGGCAACATTTTTGTCTCGCCCCAGGGGCAATACATCGCGCTCGACTTCGGCATCATGGGCACGCTCAGCCAGCGCGACAAGCACTACCTGGCACGCAACTTCCTGGCATTTTTCAATCGCGATTACCGC
The DNA here is from genome assembly GCA_903868285.1 of uncultured beta proteobacterium. GTDB lineage: Bacteria > Pseudomonadota > Gammaproteobacteria > Burkholderiales > SG8-39 > CAIPUP01. The sequence continues at coordinate 1,365 of CAIPUP010000068.1, read as the reverse complement.
CGTGTGGCCGAAGTGCACCTCGAGTCGGGCTGGGTGCCTCCCGAGACGCGGGTGGAGGAACTGGAAACGGCCATTCGCTCGGTGTGCGAACCGATCTTCGATCGGCCGCTGCAGGACATTCGTTTCGGTCATGTGCTGCTGCGACTGTTCCAGGTGTCACGCCGCTTTAATGTCGAGATACAACCACAGCTGGTGCTGCTGCAAAAGACCCTGCTTAATATCGAAGGTCTGGGAAGACAGCTCGATCCGCAGCTCGATCTGTGGCAGACCGCCAAACCGTTTTTGCAGCGCTGGATGAATGAGCAAGTGGGCTGGCGCGCCCTGCTGCGCAGCCTGCGCGAAGAAGCACCAGCCTGGGCCAATACCCTGCCCGCACTGCCGCGTCTGCTGCATCGGGCCTTGTCCGATGAACGCATCGATCAGCTGGCGCTGCTGTTGCAAGAAACCGCGCGTGCCAATCGCCGCCGCAATGCGCTGCTCAGCCTGATCGGTGCGGCGCTGCTGTTGTCGCTGGCGCTGCAATGGGCCTGGTTCCTGTAACCAACACACAAACCATGGCTGAGGACAGCGCCAAGCCGAAGGGCGACCCCGACACCAAGAACAGCGCTGACACCAAGGACAGCGCTGACCCGGCATTCTGGGAAACGCGCTACCGCAAGGGCGTGACGCCCTGGGAGCCGGGCAGTGCTTCGCCTTATCTGCGTGGCGCCCTGCCGGCATTGCTTGGCAGCTTCACCTTGCCAGCGACGCCACCCGCTTCGCCGGTGCGTGCACGCGCCCTGGTGCCAGGCTGCGGCAGTGGTCATGATGCGCGCCTGCTGGCGGACGCCGGGCTGGACGTGCTGGCCATCGACTATGCGCCGGGGGCTGTCGAGCTGGCGCGACCGGTGCTGGGCCCGCATGCCGCTTGCCTGCGCCAGGCCGATTTCTTCGACTTCGCTGAGGCCATCGATGCACAGGGCCGCCCGGGCTTCGAGCTGCAGTTCGAACGCGCTCTGCTATGCGCCTTGCCGCGCCAGGAATGGCCACGCTGGGCAACACGCAGCGCCGAACTGGTACGCAGCGCTGGCGTGCTGGCAGGGTTGTTTTATATCGATGACAACCTACGCGGACCACCGTTTGGTATTGACCGCGCCTTGCTTCATGCGCTGCTCGATCCACACTTCGTGCTGGAACAGTCCACACCACTGCAGGCGCAGGAATCGCCAGCAATTTTCAAGGGCAAGGAACACTGGATGGTATGGCGGCGCCGCTGAAGGCCGGTTTCAGGCCGGCTGCTGCGCTACAAACCAGTCGTGGATCTGGCTACCGTTCATGAAACACACCTCGGGCCGCGCACGCAGGTAATCCACCATGCTGTGCAAG
>CAIPUP010000067.1 GCA_903868285.1 uncultured beta proteobacterium | reverse complement strand
TGCGGCACGCCGAAATCCTCGCGCAGATGCTGGCCGAGGCGTGCGATCAATTCAGCACGCCCGGAGTGCTGCGCCACCGACAGCAGACCCAGCACCAGCCGATGCATCTTGTTGCCGATGGCATCGTTGTCCTCGCCAATGGCGATCAGTTCCAGCAGGCGCGCCTCCAGCACACGGCTGCGCTCACGCAGGTTCTGCACCTGACGCTCGCCCAGCGCGATGGCTTTTCCTCCATGCGGATTGGGCAACTGGATATCCGCCAGCAGTGCCGGATAGTGTTCGAAAAACAAGGGGTTGCTGCGCAACCAGGCCGCTACATCATCGGGGTTCATCAAGCTCGATCTCTCCATGGAAAACCGTTACTGCCGGCCCGGTCATGGTGACCGACTGCCCGCTCCAGTGAATACGCAATTCACCGCCACGGGTCTGCACCCGCACCGACCTGTCCAACAATCCACGCTGTATGCCGGCCACCACTGCGGCGCAAGCGCCAGTGCCGCAGGCCAGCGTCTCGCCTGCGCCGCGCTCCCATACCCGCAGCCGGATGGCATCGCGTGCCAGCACCTGCATGTAGCCAACATTCACCCGGCGCGGGAAGCGCGCATGCTGCTCGATCAGCGGACCCTGGGTGGTGACTGGCGCGGCATCAACATCCGCCACCAGCTGAACCGCATGCGGATTGCCCATGGACAACACGGAAATTTCGATCTCGCGGGGAAAGTCTGGCGCGCCCGTGCCGGCTGTGGTTGCAGGTGGCGATGCGGGCAGCGATAAGGCATAGGTCGGCGCAAGTGCCTCGGCAATGAAGGGCACCTCGGCCGGCATGAACACCGGAAAACCCATGTCCACACTGACCTGGCCGTCGGCCTCCAGCCGTGGCGCAATCAAACCGGCCTGGGTCTCGACCCAAATGCTGTCTTGCGCCTTCACTCCGCCCGTTCTGCTGCTGACCAGGCCCTGGTCAAACACGAAGCGGGCAAAGCAGCGTGCGCCGTTGCCACATTGTTCGACCTCACCGCCATCGGCGTTCCAGATGCGGTAGCGAAAATCGGCGGCGGGCGTGGTGGCCGGCTCCACCAGCAGGACCTGGTCGCAGCCAATGCCGAAATGCCGGTCGGCCAGTCGCCGCGCCAGCGCTGCATGCATGGCGATGGGCTGGGTCACGCCATCGAGCACGACAAAGTCGTTGCCCAGGCCCTGCATCTTGGTGAATTTCAATCGGCGCATGGTCTGACCCCGGCGCTCAATGTTCCGTTGCCGGCGTCGGCGCATCACCCATCGCCAGCCGCGCATAGTCACGCATCAGGCAGCGATCCATGATCACCTGCATGCCGCCATCGCGCGCCCGTTGCCCCGCCTCGGCATGCCATACGCCTTCCTGCAGCCACAGCGCCTTCATCCCGAGCGCGAGAGATTCTTCAACAATATCAGGCACATAGCGACTATCACGAAAAACATTCACGAGATCGACCTGGGCCCGCAGCGCAGGTGGCATATCCGACAGGCTGGCATAGGCCGGCTCGCCCAGCCCCTCGCTGATGCCGGGACGGATCGGGATGATGCGCAGACCGAAGCGCTGCATCTGCCGCGACAGATTGTTGCTGGGTCGCGTCGGCCGGGGCGAGAAGCCAATCACCGCAATCACGCGCAGCGTTGGCAGCAGGACGCGGATGTCATCCATCGACGGATTGCTGAAGCCATCTGCGGTGCTAGATCGGGTTTGGGCTGGCGTGGACATAACCCGATTGTAGAGGCTGCACGCAGCCATGCCGCGCTCCGAGCGCTGTTGCCGCATCCATTAGCTCAATAAGGCGACTGCTCACCGGGCGGGCGGGTTTTCAAACGCTTGTGCAGCCAGTGATAGCACGCAGGCTGAGCGCGCGCGCACTGCTCGACAAAAGCATTCATGCGTGTGACGTCGGCCTGAATATCCTCACTGGGGTAATCCAGCCAGGCCGGATGAAAACGCAAGGCGTAGCCACGGTAGTCGGGCAGCTGCGTCACCACCAGCGGCACCACCACCGCATCCAGCATGCGCGCCAGGCGCGGCAGCACACTGACCGTAGCAACCGGCACATTGAAAAACGGCGCGAACAGTGACTCACGCGGGCCGAGATCCATATCGGGCGAGAGCTGCAGGGTTGGCGCAGGCTGGTCATCCGCCGGCTTGAGGGCTTTCAATACGCCGCGAACGCCTTGCTGCCGCGACACCAGATGCATGCCGGGAAAGCGGCTGCGACGGCCGAGTAAAAACGCATCAAAGGTGCGATTTTTCTGCCGTGTATAAATGGCGAGCAAAGGATGATCCAGGCACAGCCGCAAGCCCTGGATATCGATGCCGACAAAATGCGGCACCAGAAAAATGCAGCGTCGATGCGCCACCGCCTGCCAGTGCTGCTCACCCTCGATCACCGTCAGGGCACGCAAGCGCGCCGGGCTGGCCCACCAGGCGATGCCCGACTCCAGCAGGCCACGAGCAAAGGCACGAAAGTGTCGTCGCAATAATTGCTCGCGCGCTGAAGCAGTCAGCTCCGGCATGAAACGCGCCAGATTGATACGCCCAACGCGACGGCGCTCGCCGGCCAAGGCGTAGAGCACCGCACCCAGCGCCGCACCCAATCGGCCCAGCACCGGCAAGGGCAGCCAATGCAGCGACCACAACAAAGCCATCGACAGTCGCGCCAGCATCAGACCGGCTCGCGCGTCGCGGCTGAATCGCGCATCGGCGATGGAAGCGATGACGATGAAGGCAATGACTCTGGCGGCGCCACTCCAGCGGGCACCTTGTAGCGGTTGTAGCCCCAAAGGTATTGCTCGGGACAGACTCGAATGATGGCCTCCAGCGCCTGATTCAATTCGCGGGCTTCGGCAAGCGGGGCAGCATCGTTCTGCCCCGGCCAGGCCATGCCATGGCAACGATAGCCACGCCCCCAGGACAGGCGCTCGGCCCAAACCAGAATCAGGCTGGCATCACTGGCTTTGGCCAGACGCTGCGCCAGCACCATGGTCCAGGCTTGTCGGCCAAAGAACGGCGCCCACTGCCCCTCGCCGTGGCCGGGCACCTGGTCCGGCAGGATGGCAATGGCTTGCTTGCGTTTGAGCGCTCCCAGCATCGCGCGCACACCGCGCAGATCAGGCGTGGCCAGATGCAGCTGCGGCTTGGCCCGACCGCCGGTGACCAAGCGCGAAAACAAGCCACGCTTGGGTGGCGAATACAACACCGTCAGCGGTCCGTGCAATTGGGCATACCACTGCGCCGCCACCTCGAAGCAACCCATGTGCGGGGTAATGAAAATGACGCCCTTGTCACGCGCCCTGGCCTGGGCGATCAGAGCCAGCACACTGACATCCTGCACCAGCGCAGCCACCGCCGACTGCGGCCGGAACCACACCGGTATCAACTCCATCACTGCCTTGCCAGCTTCGGCAATAGCCCGACGACGCACTGCCGGCTGATCAAAACCAGCCTGGCGCAGGTTATCCAAAAAAATGCGTCGATAGCGCGCGGAACAGAGATAGACCGCATGCCCCAGCGCAATGCCCAGGGCATGAAACAGCAACAGCGGCAATGGCGCCAGAATTTTCAGCAAGAGAGGAATCCGCAGCGAGACAGGGCTATACCCATGTCAGAGCCCCATGTGAGTGCACATCAAGGGGCTGAAACAAGGGCGTTCGTGATACGCTTGCGCCCTTTTTTACGCGATGGGAATGGCCCGCACATGAGCAACTACCTGTTTACTTCCGAATCGGTTTCCGAAGGTCATCCGGACAAGGTCGCCGACCAGATTTCTGATGCGGTGCTTGACGCGATTCTAGCCCAGGACCCCCGCTCCCGCGTCGCGGCCGAGACCCTGGTCAAGGACAACCTGGTGGTGCTGGCCGGTGAGATCACCACCGGCGCCAAGGTCGACTATGCGGCCGTTGCTCGCAAGACCATCCGTCGCATTGGTTATACCGATCCGGCCATCGGCTTCGATGCCGACACCTGCACCGTGCTGGTTCAGTACGGCGAACAATCGCAGGACATCTCGCAAGGCGTGACCGAAGGCAAAGGTCTGAATCTGGATCAGGGCGCTGGCGATCAGGGCCTGATGTTCGGCTATGCCTGCGATGAAACGCAGCAGCTCATGCCACTGGCGATTCATCTGTCGCATCGCCTGGTCGAGCGTCAGTCGGAACTGCGCCGCGACGGCCGTCTGGCCTGGCTGCGTCCGGATGCCAAATCGCAAGTCACCTTGCGCTATGTCGACAACAAGCCCGAGTCCATCGACACCGTGGTGCTGTCGACCCAGCATCAGCCCGGCATGACCCACAAGCAGATCGAAGAAGCGGTGATCGAGCAGATCATCAAGCCGGTGCTGCCCAAGGCCATGATCAAGGGCAACATCAACTATCTGGTCAACCCGACCGGCGCATTTGAAATCGGCGGCCCCAAGGGTGACTGCGGTTTGACCGGTCGTAAGATCATCGTCGACACCTATGGTGGCTCGGCCCCGCATGGCGGCGGCGCCTTCTCCGGCAAGGACCCTTCCAAGGTTGACCGCTCGGCCGCCTATGCGGCGCGCTATGTCGCCAAGAACGTGGTGGCTGCCGGCTTGGCCGCACGCTGCCAGGTACAGGTGTCCTACGCCATTGGCGTGGCCAAGCCGACCAGCGTCATGGTCACCACCTTCGGCACCGGCAAGATCTCGGATGAAAAACTCTCGGCCCTGGTGAGCGAGCATTTCGACCTGCGTCCGAAAGGCATCATCCAGATGCTCGATCTGCTCAAGCCGATCTATGAAAAAACCGCCTCCTATGGCCACTTCGGTCGTGACGAGGCCGAGTTCAGCTGGGAGCGTACCGACAAGGCGCAAGCCCTGGCTGCGGCCGCCAAGTAAATCGGGCACCGCACTATGCACCTGTTCGGCGATTCGCTCTTGCCAAGGCGGCTGCTGGCGCTGATGGTGTTGCTGGGGCTGGCCCCGGCGCAGCATTCAGCGCTGGCGCAATCCCGCTACCCGGACAAACCAATCCGCCTGGTCATCCCATTTGCACCGGGCGGTGAGACGGACCTCATCGGCAGGCTATGGGCGCAGCGCACCGCGCCCTATCTCGCGCAGAGCGTTGTGGTCGACAACAAGGGTGGCGCCGGTGGCGCGATCGGCGCGCTGGAAGTGGCACGAGCGAAGGCCGATGGCTACACGCTGTTGGTTGGCACCTCCGGCACGCATGTGGTCAATCCGCTGGCGTCGTCCGGGGCGGCTCGCTTTGATCCGGCACGCGATTTCGCACCGGTCACCCTGGTCAGCCTGACCGCCTTCACTATTGTGGTCAGCAATGCGGTTCCGGCCAGGAATCTGCAGGAGCTGATCAGCCTGATGCGTAACAACCCGGGCAAATATGCCTGGGCCTCGGCCGGCACCGGCTCGATGGCGCATCTGGCGGGTGAAATGTTTCGCATGCAGGCCGGCAACCCGGACATCCCGCATGTGCCCTACAAGGGCGCTGGTCCGGCGCTGCAGGATTTGATTGCCGGGCATGTGCCGGTGGGCATGATGGTACTGACCAAATCGCTGCAGGCCCTGCACAAGAGCGGCAAGCTGCGCATCCTGTCGCTGGCTCATGAGCAGCGACTGGACGCCATCAGCGATGTGCCTACCACCGGCGAGGCGGGACTTCCGGAAATGAAAGTCGCAGTGTTCAACGGCATCTTTGCGCCGGCGGGTACCGCACCCGTCGTGATCGACACGCTGTACCAGGCCACCCGCCGCGCCATGCAGGAAGGCGGACTGGCACGCGAACTGGAAACAGCCGGTGCGCAAGTGCTGACCGATGCAGGTCCGGAACGCAGTCGACGTTTTGTTGAAGACGAAGTGCGCAAATGGACACCGGTAGTGCGGGCTTCCGGCATACGACTGGAGTGATCACACACAGGGCAACGCGATTGTCGCGTTGTCAGTCAGACCAAGCGTCGCATTGACGTTGTGCATCGCAGCGTTGCTGCGTTAGAATTCGCCGCCCCCCGAGGAGCGTTGCGACGGAGCCGCATTGCAGAGCATCTGATTCTGCTCAGCGGCACGCCAGGCTCGGTGTGGCGTTCACTGCAACGGCGCTCGCACACCTCTTATGGGAAAGGAGGGCGCGAGATGAGCGCCGTACTCAAAGCCAAGCAGGACCACCACGTCGCCGACCTCGGTCTGGCCGATTGGGGACGCAAGGAAATCCGCATCGCCGAAACCGAGATGCCCGGTCTGATGGCGATCCGCGAGGAATTCGCCACCCAGCAGCCGTTGCGCGGTGCGCGCATCACCGGTTCGCTGCACATGACCATCCAGACTGCGGTGTTGATCGAAACCCTGCAGGCACTGGGCGCAGAAGTGCGCTGGGCCTCGTGCAACATCTACTCCACCCAGGACCATGCCGCTGCGGCATTGGCCATCAATGGCACGCCGATCTTTGCCTACAAGGGCGAATCGCTGGCCGAGTACTGGGAATTCACCCATCGCATTTTCGAGTGGCCCGATGCGCAGTACTCGAACATGATTCTGGATGATGGCGGCGATGCCACCATGCTGCTGCATCTGGGCTCACAGGCCGAAAAAGATATCTCGGTACTCAACAAGCCGGGCAGCGAAGAAGAAGAGTTCCTGTTCGCCTCGATCAAGGCCAAGCTGGCCAAGGACCCGACCTGGTACTCCATCCGCCTGGGCAAGATCAAGGGTGTGTCGGAAGAAACCACTACCGGCGTGCATCGCCTGTACCAGATGCACAAGGAAGGTCGCCTGGCCTTCCCGGCCATCAACGTCAATGATTCGGTCACCAAGTCGAAGTTCGACAATTTGTATGGTTGCCGCGAGTCGCTGGTTGATGGCATCAAGCGCGCCACCGACGTCATGGTGGCCGGCAAGGTCGCAGTCGTGGCTGGTTACGGCGATGTGGGCAAGGGCAGCGCCCAGGCCCTGCGCGCACTGTCAGCCCAGGTGTGGGTGACCGAAGTCGATCCGATCTGCGCACTGCAGGCGGCGATGGAAGGCTACCGCGTTGTGACCATGGAATACGCCGCCGACAAGGGCGACATTTTTGTCACCACCACCGGCAACTTCCATGTCATCACGCATGAGCACATGGTCAAGATGAAAGATCAGGCCATCGTCTGCCATATTGGCCACTTCGACAACGAAATCGACGTCGCCTCGCTGGAAAAATACCAGTGGGAAGAG
>CAIPUP010000066.1 GCA_903868285.1 uncultured beta proteobacterium | reverse complement strand
CCTGCGCGCCGACCACACACTGAGCTTCATCACGCTCAAGCCCGGGCTGCTGACTGGCGATGGCCCTGACTACTGCGGGCAGCTTGCCGTCGCCGATCTCGGACTGGATGTGCAGGGGCTGTTGCAGCAGTTGCGTGAGTGCCAGATCACCGGCCTGGATGACGGCTGGCTGCTCGACCACAGCGCCCTGGGCACACTCGATCAATGGCTGCCACCCCGTGCCTTGAATTTTCACAAGGGCATGGCCGGTAGCGTCGGCGTGCTCGGCGGCGCACCTGGCATGTGCGGCGCAGCCCTGCTCACCGGACGCGCAGCGCTGAACATGGGGGCTGGCAAGGTCACACTGGCGCTGCTGGATGAACAGGCCATGCGCGTCGATCCGCTGCAACCGGAGCTGATGTTTGCGTCACCCGAGCAACTGCTGGCCTCGCCGATGACGGTGCTGGTGGTCGGCCCGGGGCTCGGTCAGTCGCCGCGTGCGACAGCGCTGCTGCGGCAGGCCTTGGACTTTCCCGGGCTGCTGCTGCTGGATGCCGATGCGCTGAATTTGATCGCCGCAGTCGAGAGCGAGGACATCAACCCGCTGCGTGCCGCACTGGCCGCACGACGCCACCCGACTGTCATCACGCCCCACCCGGCCGAAGCAGCGCGACTGATGGCTTGCCGCACCGCCGAGATCCAGGCCGATCGTGTGCGTAATGCGCAGGCACTCGGCCATCACTACCACTGCCATGTCGTGCTCAAGGGCAATGGCAGCGTGCTGGCCACGCCACATACGATGGGCCGCGCCTGGCGCATCAACCACAGCGGCCATCCCGGTATGGCCAGCGCCGGTATGGGCGATGTCCTGGCAGGACTGTGCGCTGGGTTGCTGGCGCAGGGGTTGTTACAAGCTGGTCTGCAGCAATCAAGCACCGAAAACATCAAGCGCTGCATTGCATCGGTTCTGGATGCCGCCGTCTGGCTGCATGGCGCAGCGGCAGAACGATTAGCGGCCGGTGGCATCGGCCCCATTGGCACCTGCGCCGGAGAATTAATCGACGCCGCGCGCGCGCTACGCAATCAGGCACACAGCGAGCGCGACTGACCCAGCCCAGCACCTGTCCAACGCAATTTCCAACGCAATTTCCAACGCAGTTTCCAACGTATTTTCCAAACCACCGCTCAATGCCATGTCGACTGCCCATTCCGTGCAAGCTGAACACAACCCACCCTCGACCCGCCGCTTCCTGATGCAGGCCTGGCAACTGGCCACGCCCTACTGGCGATCGCAGGAGCGCTGGCGTGCCTGGGGCCTGCTGGCGGCCATCGTCACACTGACGCTGTGCACGGTCTATCTGCTGGTGGAGCTGAACGAATGGAGCCGGCAGTTTTTCAATGCCGTGGAGCAAAAAAGCAGCGAAGATTTTTTTGTGCTGCTGACGTACTTTTGTTTTCTGGCAGCGCTGTTCATCGTGGCCTCGATCTATCGCAACTACCTGCAGCAGGCGCTGGAAATGCATTGGCGCATCTGGCTGTCGCAACAGTATCTTGGGCGCTGGATGGACCAGCAGGTGTACTACCGGCTCGAACTGGATGCCCTGGGCACCGACAACCCGGACCAGCGTATCGCCGAAGATCTGCGGCTGTTCACCTCGGGCTCGCTGGGCTTCGCACTCGGCCTGTTGCGCGAGGCCACCACCCTCGCCTCCTTCGTTGGCATTCTGTGGATGGTATCGGGGCCACTGGACTTCACCCTGGGCGAACACAGTTACAGCATTCCCGGCTACATGCTGTGGGGGGCATTGCTTTACGCACTGATCGGCAGCAGCCTCACCTGGTGGATAGGCCGACCGCTGATCGGCCTGAACTTCCGGCAAGAGCAACTCGAGGCCGACTTTCGTTTCAACCTGGTACGCATGCGTGAATATGCCGAGGGCGTGGCGCTGTATCACGGCGAAGCGACCGAGCTGCAAGGGCATGCCACGCGACTGCAACGACTGCGCGAGAACTGGTGGGGGCTGATGCACTACACCAAGCGCCTTGGCGCACTGACGATCGGCTATGGCCAGATCGCGGTGGTATTTCCCTACTTTGTTGCCGGCCAGCGCTATCTGAGTGGGGCAATCAGCTTTGGCGGCCTGCAGCAGATTGCCGGCGCCTTTGGTCAGGTGCAAAGCTCGCTGTCCTGGTTTGTCGACAGCTATGCCCAGCTGGCCAACTGGAAGGCCAGTGTCGATCGCTTGCTGAGCTTTGATCAGGCGCTGGCGCAAGCCAATGCGCAGGCGCTGCAGTCGCAGTCACAACGCCAGCCCGCAGCGGCCGGCAGTGCATTGCAGGCGGATATCGACAGCCTGCAACTGCCCGGCAGCCACATTCCCGGAAAGGCCGACGTACCCGGGCGCGTCATTCTCGGCGGCACACAACTGCAACTGCGCCCGGGTGAGCGCGTGCTGCTGTCCGGCCCCTCTGGCAGCGGCAAGAGCACGCTGTTTCGCCTGCTCGCGGGCATCTGGCCATTTGCAAAGGCAACAGTGCAGATTCCCGAGGGTGCGCGGCTGCTGTTCCTGCCGCAAAAGCCCTATCTACCGATAGGCAGTCTGCGTGCTGCGGTGAGTTATCCGGCAGCCGAGGGCAGCGTTGCCGATACCGCGCTGTGCGAAGCACTGGTGCAAGTGGGACTGGATGCGCTGAGCTGGCGTCTGGACGAATCGCGCAACTGGAGCATGACGCTGTCCGGTGGCGAGCAACAGCGCCTGGCGATTGCCCGCGCCTTGCTGCAACAACCCGACTGGCTGTTTCTGGATGAAGCCACCTCGGCCCTGGACGAGGCCAGCGAGGCCCGGCTCTATCAACTGATACAAAGCCGCTTACCCAAGGCCGCCATGGTGAGCATCGCCCATCGCTCGGCGGTGGCCGCCTATCATCAGCGGCGACTGCAACTGCAACCGCGAACGGGTGATGCGCAGGGAAAACCGGGCCTCACCCTGGTTGAATTACCGCTCAGGGCAACGGCCGCAGAATAAGGTTGTCGAGATCGTCAGCCGAAGCGTTGTCGATCTCGTCCTTGGTCGCAGGCCGCACACCCACCACGGTGCAGGTGAAATTCAGTGCCATGCCGGCCAGCGGATGGTTGGCATCGAGCACCACGACATCGGCCTCGACATCAGTCACGGTGAATATGCGTGGTGTATGCGCATCGTCATCGGCATGGTCGCCAGCAACTGGCTCCGGCTCGGCTTCGATACGCATACCGGGCTCGATGCCTTCGGGGAATTTGGCGCGCGGCTCGATGCGCAGCCACTGTTCGTTGTAATCGCCATAGGCATCCTCGGGCTCTAGGCGCAGTGTCAGCGAGGCACCCACGGTCTTGCCTTGCAGCGCTGCTTCCACCACCGGGAAGATGTCGCCATAGCCACCATGCAGGTATTGCACCGGCGCATCGGTTTTCTGGCTGAATTCGCCCCAGAGATCGGTCAGCAGCACATCCAGAGAGACCACGCTGTTATGACCAATGATCATGGCAGTCCCGTTGCTACCAATGTCATCAGGATTCGGTTCGGATTCGGATTGCGAGGACATGCAAGACTCCAGAAATAGGCGATGGCGGCGATGAACGAGAACCACGTCAGATGACGAAAAGGGGTCGGAGCCTATAATCCCGAAGATGAATAAGCAACCGAAACCTGCGGGAAGAACGCCAAATTCGCTGCTGGGGGGATTAAGCCCGCAGCAATTTCTGAGCCGGCATTGGCAAAAGAAACCGCTGCTGATACGCCAGGCGATTCCTGGCTTCCAGGGTGCGGCGTCCATCCCCACATTGCTGGAGCTGGCCTGTGATGACCGGGTGGAATCGCGCTTGATCTCGCGCAGTCCGGTCACGCCGCGTTCGTCCACGAGCAAGCGCGCCAACGGACGATGGCAGCTGCAACACGGTCCGTTCCAGCCTGCGGAGCTGCGTCGTCAGCATCGCCAGTGGCCGCGCGACTGGACCTTGCTGCTGCAGGGAATCAATTTGCATCTGCCGCAAGCCGATCAATTGCTGGCGCGGTTTGCCTTCCTGCCCTGGGCGCGCCTGGATGATGTGATGGTGAGCTATGCCGTGCCGGGTGGCGGTGTCGGCCCGCACGTCGATTCCTATGATGTGTTTTTGCTGCAAGGTAAAGGGCGACGGCACTGGCGCATTGCCAAACGCTTTGATACGCAGCTGGTGAACGATGCGCCCATCCGCGTACTCAAGGGCTTTGAAGAAGAGCAGCAATGGACGCTTGAGCCCGGTGACATGCTCTATCTCCCACCTGGCTGGGCGCATGATGGTGTGGCCATCGATCATTGCACCACCTGGTCGATCGGCTTTCGTGCACCGAGCGACATCGAACTGCGCGAAGGCTGGCTGGACTGGCAACGCGACCGGGTGCAAGGCCAGGGACGCTATCGCGATCCGCAAGCCAGTCTGACCAAACACCCTGGGCGCATCCCCGATGCGCTGCTGCAACACATCCTGCATACCCTCGCACCGAGCACATCGACCGAGCGCAGGAACAGCAATAGCACCCTGCATGCGATGAAACAATTTGCTGGCTGCTTCCTGTCCGAACCCAAGCCCCAGGTGAGTTTCGAACCGCCACTACGAGCCCTATCCTTGCCAGTCTGGAGGCGCAAGATTGCGCAGAAGGGCCTGCATCTGGATGCCCGCACGCGATTGCTGTACCAGGGCAACACACTGTTCATCAATGGCGAGGCTGTCCCGCTGCGCGATGGCCTGCAAGGTGCCAGCGCACGCTGGTTGCGGCAACTGGCTGACACACGCTGCTTGCCAGCACCAAGTGATATCCAATCCAAACGCAAACAGGCAGTCCGGCAAGAACTGTCGCAGGCAAGCGCAGCACTGACGACGCTGCTGTATGGCTGGTACTGCCAGGGCTGGTTGCATGCCGGGCAGGCTGCGCCATGACCCAGCCCTTGCCACCTAACTCCTTGCCACCAAACGTGTTTGATAGCCGTGCCGCCTATGTCGCAGGGCTGGATCAGGTACTGGCTGGTGCCAGGCGCGAGCTGCGCATTTTCGATCCCGACCTCTCCATGCTGGATCTCGAAGCACCAGCACGCGCGGGCAAGCTGGAAATGTTTTTGCGCCAGGGCAGCTGGGCCCGGCTGTGGATTGTGCTTCACCGTCTCGATTACGCAGAGCGCAACATGCCGCGGCTGCTGAATTTGCAACGGCGTTTTGCACAAAGCCTGACGATACGGCTCAGCGATGGCGAGGGTCGGCGCGCCGAGGACTGTTTCGTTCTGGCCGATGCCCAGCATGTCGTGCGTCGTGCGGTGGCAGAGCAAAGCCGCGGCGTGCTGCGACTGAATGATCCGAGCGAGAGCGGCCTGCTGCGCGAGCGCTTCGACGCCATACTGGCCGGAGCCCTACCCGGGATAGAACCAAGCGTCAGCGGACTGTAAGCCACGCTCCCCTCAGCGGGCCGGGCTATGTACGGCGGCCCGATAGTTTTCGCGTCGCAAGTTTGGGCTATACTTCTTACCTCGACTTGCGACTTCCGTTCCGGCTTCTAACTGGATGGAAACGGGGTCGGAAGCTCTGAATTCATCGTTAACCAGATCTAAAGACAGGAACTCAATATGAAACAAGCCCTGATCGCTGCCGCTATCGCTGCCCTGACCCTGGCCGCTTGCAGCAAGCAAGAAGCCCCGAAACCCGCCCCGGCCCCGGCCCCGGCTGCTGAAGCCCCGGCTCCGGCTGCTGCTCCGGCTGGCGATGCCAAGGCTGACGCACCGGCTGCTGCTCCCGCCGCTGCCCCGGCTGCCGACGCCAAGAAGTAATTTTGGCGTAGCAATAAAAAAACCGCAGGCTTGCCTGCGGTTTTTTTTCGTCACCTGATCAAAAACCGCAGCACTCGCCTGCGGTTTTTTTTCGTCCCCACCGAGCCCTACACCTCGCGCCAGTCAAAGCCATCAGACTGCGACGCCATCCCGAACCACTCCGGGTCATCACCTAGCACCTGCACCAACGCCCTACGAGCCAAGCCTGGCGTGTTGTTGGTTCGAGACAGATGCGCTGCCACCAGATGACGCAATCGTGAGCGATCAAGCACCGCCAGTAGCTCGGCCGACTGTAAATTCGATAGGTGTCCATGCTTTCCACCGACCCTGCGCTTGAGCCAGGCGGGATACGGCCCATCGTCGAGCATCTGCGGGTCATAGTTGCACTCCAGCACCAGCGCCTCGCAGCCGGAGAGCACTTGCGCCACATGTGCGGTCGGATGACCAATATCGGTCAGCACACCCAGACGGACGTTGCCATCACCGAACCGGTATTGCACCGGCTCACGCGCATCATGCGGCACGGTGTAGGGGAGCACATCGATACCGGCAATCTGCAGCGCCAACTCACCGTGCAGTTTGTGTACCGAAACTTTGCGGGTGACATGCTTGGCATCCCGCACGCCTTCGATGACCCCGTTCAAGGTGCCGTGGGTCAGCCACACCGGAATATCGGCCGCACGCGCAAGATCGAATACGCCGCCAACATGATCATCATGTTCATGGGTCACCAGGATGGCGCTAAGGTCCTTCGGCTCAAGGCCGAGCCGATGCAGCCGACGCTGACAGTTCTTCAGGGAAAAGCCACAATCCACCAGCAGGCGAGCATCACCTGACTCGACGATCAGGCCATTGCCCTCGCTACCACTACCCAGAGATGCGAAACGCAATGACTTAAACGCGATTACTTGAGCTGATCAAACAGCAGCGCCAGGATCTTGCGCGAGTTCTCGGAATTCTCTGACACGCCGTCCTTATTCAGCACCCTTACCTCGGTCGTACCCTCTGCGCCGGCTTTCAGAAACACACTGTATTGCAGTGCGCTTTGCGCTGGCTTGTTAGAGCGCCAGAACATCAGCTTACCCAACGCACTGTCTTCCTGCCTGCGGTTCTGGGCATCCATGTCAGGATCTACATAGCGCACGAAGTAGGTGCCCTTGGAACGATCGCGATCCTCAACCGTAAAGCCCACTCGGTCCAGCGCTAGTCCCACGCGCCGCCAAGCGCGATCGAACGGCTCCTGCAAATCAAGCGCGCCAGCACCATCCTTGGCTGGTAACAGCTTGGCGCGCTGCGGCACTACGGCCGCCGCCACCTGGGCCTTGGCACGCTGATCCTCGACACCGAAACGAGACATCAAACGACGCAGGAATTCCGCCTCGAGCTCGGGGTCGGATGGCCGGGGCTGCCATACCGAACGCTCCTGGCGCTGATTGGTGAAGACCTCCTGCACACCCCGATGGCTGATGTAGATCTCGGTCGTACCCGCTTCGGTACCACGCTCAAGACGGGTGCGGAACTTGTCTCGCTCGGAGGTCGAGTACATGCCATCAAGCACCTTGCCCAGAAGGTTACGCAAGGCATCCTGGGGAATCTTGGCGCGGTTCTCTGCCCAGTCCGTTTCCATCACGCCGGCTTCAAGCAACTCCAGGTTCACCAGAAAACCGGACTCCTGCCAGAACTCTTTGACGGTCGGCCAGACCTTTTCCGGAATCTCTGGCACTACAAGCCAGCGCTGGCTACCGGACCGTTCGATGCGTACCTTGGCCACATCGGGCAGCAAATTGGTCGAACCGGCAGCCTGTCGGTTCTGACCGGAACGTTCAGCGTTGTAAACCGAAAGTGTGGTCGAGGGCGCAGCACTGGTGCCATCGGGTAGCGCGAATCGATCATCAGTACGTGGGGTCGACAGACCCGGTGGCAATTCCAGCGGTGGCAGTGACTTGTTACTGGCACTCTTGTATTCAATGGTCTTGCTATCCAGCAATCCGGAGCTGCAAGCGCTCAGCAAACAAAGCGCCGGTAAAGCAACACCGATCAATGCAGCACGGCGGAAAAGGTCTTTCACAGACTGCTTCATGCGGACTTTCCGTCCACCACGCGTAGCGCGGGGACCGTCAGATCGGCTTCGCGCATGGCCTCGCGTACCGTTTCATAAAATTGCGATGAGAGTGGTGTCATCGGCAGACGCAGGCCGTTACCAATCAAACCCAGTTGTGCCACCGCCCATTTCACCGGGATCGGATTGGCTTCGACAAACAGCTT
>CAIPUP010000065.1 GCA_903868285.1 uncultured beta proteobacterium | reverse complement strand
GGTGACAGCGTCGCCATCGCTATCCAGCCAGGCTGTGACAAATTCCCGGGCATCGAATGGCCGCAGATCGTCGATGCCTTCACCCACGCCGATGAATTGCAGCGGTATCGGGCGCTGACGGGCGATGGCTGCCACCACCCCGCCTTTGGCACTGCCATCGAGTTTGGTCAGCACCAGGCCGGTGAGTCCGAGCGCATCGTCAAAAGCCCGCACTTGTGCCAGCGCGTTCTGGCCGTTGCCAGCATCCAGAACCAGCCAGGTCTCATGCGGGGCGCCCTCCAGCGCCTTGCCCAGTACCCGTTTGATCTTTTTTACTTCTTCCATCAGATGCAGCTGGGTCGGCAGGCGCCCGGCGGTATCGGCGATCAATACATCGATGCCGCGGGCCTTGGCCGCCTGCACTGCATCGAAGGCTACCGCGGCCGGATCGCCACTGCCCGCGATGACCGTGACCCCGTTGCGCTCGCCCCAGGTTTCGAGTTGCTCGCGCGCGGCGGCACGAAACGTGTCACCGGCGGCCAACATCACACTCAGGCCCTGCGACTGAAAATATTTCGCCAGCTTGCCAATCGAGGTGGTTTTGCCAGCACCATTCACGCCGGCCACCATCAGCACCAGCGGGCCATTGCGTGGTGCAGTCGGTTCTTGCGGCGAGGACGCTGTCGCCAGCGGCTGCAGCGCTTCGATCAGCAAGCTGGCCAAGGCCTCGCGCAGCGCCTCGGCAGAATCGAGCTTGTGTTTACGTGCCTGTTCGCGCAATGCAGTAATCAGACTGGTGCTGGCTTCCACTCCGGCATCGGCCTGTAGCAGGGCGGCCTCGAGTTCCTCGAACAGCGCCTCATCCACTTTGCGCCCGCGCAGCAGACTGCCAAGCTGACCACGGGTACGGGCCAGACCACTGGCCAGCCGACGCAGCCAGCCGCCTGCGTTGGCGACTTGTTCATGGCCATTGCCAGTAGCGCTGGCTGCTGTGTCAGTGGCCGGGCTGGCGGATTTGCGAAAGAGTCGGAACATGCGCCGAAGTGTGTCTAAAAATCGTTAAAAATCAATAGGTTACGAGATTTTCTTGGTGCGCGTCCGGGTTCCTCGGGACTGCTAAACTCGGGCCATGCATGTTATCAGTCTTGCCGACACCCGTCGGCTTCGTCACGCGTGAGCACTGGCGCAGGATCGCAGCGCAATCAGCTGCGCATCATTGGTGGACAGTGGCGGAGTCGGCGTTTGTCGTTCCCGGATGTCCTCGGTCTGCGTCCGACACCGGACCGGGTGCGGGAAACCCTGTTCAACTGGCTTGGGCAGGACCTCACCGGCAAGCGTTGTCTGGATCTCTTTGCCGGCAGCGGTGCGCTCGGGCTGGAGGCGGCGTCGCGTGGTGCGCGTAGCGTGCGGATGCTCGATGCCGATGCGGCGGTGGTGCGGGCACTGCGTACCTCGGTCGAGACCTTGCACGCCAATTGCGTGCGTGTGGAGCGGGCCGATGCGCTAGACTTTTTGCGTCGGCCTCCGCAACGAGAAGAAGAACGGGTCGATGTCGTGTTTCTTGATCCGCCCTATGCCTTGAAACTCACCGATCGCGTGCTGGCGCTGTTGCCACCATGGCTGGCCAGCGGTGCGCGGGTATATCTGGAAACGGATGTGCCGTATTTGCCCGATGTTTCCCATGTTCCCGATTTAACGGCGCCCGAGGCATCGCAAGCACCGCAGCCAGCGTCTTGGCGTGTGCTGCGTGCCGGTCGCGCCGGACAGGTCTGTCATCACTTACTGGAGTTCGCATGACTATTGCGGTTTATCCCGGCACCTTCGATCCCATCACCAGTGGTCATGAAGACCTGATGCGGCGCGCCGCCAAGCTCTATGACAAGGTCATTCTCGGCGTCGCCGACAGTCGCGGCAAACGGCCGTTTTTTACCTTGGCCGAACGTATCGAAATGGCCAAGTCGGTGCTCTCGCCCTATCCGAACGTCGAGGTGTTTGGTTTTTCCACCTTGCTGCGCGACTTCATGCGTGAGCACCATGCCACCGTCATTCTGCGCGGCCTGCGTGCGGTGTCGGATTTCGAATATGAATTCCAACTCGCTGGCATGAACCGGCACCTGATTCCAGAAGTGGAAACGATCTTTCTGACGCCAGACGAGAAGTACATGTTTGTCTCGGCCACCATCGTGCGCGAGATCGCAGTGCTGGGTGGCAGCACCGGCGAGTTTGTGCATCCGCTGGTGGAGCGTCGTCTGCGCGACAAGGTGGCGCAACTGGGTGGTTCGAACTGAAATGCCTGCGCTGGGTACGTTGATGCGGAGTGATGCATGGCGCTGATGATTACCGATCAGTGCATCAATTGCGATGTGTGCGAGCCGGCCTGTCCGAATCAGGCCATTGCTCCCGGCGTGGATTTCTATGTCATTGATCCGGCGCGTTGTACCGAATGCGTTGGGCACCATGACGAGCCACAGTGCGTACAACTATGCCCGGTGGATTGCATTCCGCTGAATCCCGAGCATGTGGAGTCGGCCGAGGCACTGATGGCGAAGTATCAGCGCCTGCAGACTCAGGCTGGCGTGGCGTCGATCAGCACAAAGGCGACATAGGCCGGCTGCTCGGTGCGGTTGCTCCAGGCATGGTTGGTGCCGCGCTGAATCAGGATATCGCCCTGACGCAGCAGGGTTTCGCCCTCATCCATCAGGGCCCAGATTTCACCTTGCAGCACGATGGCGTAGTCCACCGAGTCGGTCTTGTGAAAGCCGGGATGGCGCGAGGTGCCGTGATAGTGCTGCGGATTGCCATCAATGCCGGCTGAGGCTGGTTGCTGCTGGTTCATCGCTGCCAGCCGTATGCGATCCGGCGGGTACTCAATCACCCGGAACACCGTGCCATTGGCTTGTGGTGGCAGCCGGTAGGGATGTGCGGTCGGGTCGGCATGCCCGCTATTATCAGCTGGCATGCTGGTGGTTTCCCACAGCTCGGTACAGACCGCGCTGCCGGTATTGCGCGCATGCACGGTCGGTGCCGGGCCATCCATGATGAATACCGAACGGCCCTGGGCATCATGGCCGGTGACAACGCGACGAATGGGTTTGCTCATCGGCTTATCTCCCGCGATGCGGCCTTCAGGCTGCCAGCCGGATGGTATTGAAGGCCGGCATCACTTCTTTCGAGAATAGCTCGAGCGAGTGTTGCGTCTGCTCAAAGCTCAGGCTGCCAAAGGTAAAGGCGCCGACGAAGTGGTTGGCTCCAGTGAGCGAGAAGTGGTTCTGCAGCGCCTTGCGCACCGTATCGGGTGAGCCGCACAGGATGCGATGTTCCTTCACCAGCTGCTCGAAGCCTGGCCGGTGCGCGTACTTGTCGCCCTGGCCAATCTCGACATAGCGACGGGTGAAGTTCTCGAAGAACTGCACATAGGCTGCGCCACCTTCAGCGCGCGCTTTCTCGTCGGTGTCGGCGACATAGATATGCGTAGTGAAGGCAATTTCCGGGCGCGAGGCATGCGCGTTCAAACGACCGGGGTCGTTGCGGTGCGCTTCGAATTCATCCCGGTATTGCTGCAGTGACTGCGCCACTTTTTCCAGCGTTGGCGAATGCAGCAGCGACAGGGCAATGCCAAAACCATTGGCGGCGATCCAGGGAATCGAGCCCTCGCTCGAAGTCGGGCACCAGATCGGCGGGTAAGGCTTCTGGTACGGACGAAAGCGCGTCTTGAGTCCGTCGTATTGGTAATACTTGCCCTGGAAATTCAGCTCGCCGGTGGTGAAGCCCATGATGAGAATCTTCAGCACTTCGTCAAAGCGTTGCTTGGATTCATCGGCACTGATGCCATGGCGCTTCGCTTCATGCGGTGACGAGCCACGACTAATGCCCAGCTCCAGTCGGCCATGACTCATCTGGTCAAGCATGCACAGCTCTTCCAGCAGTCGCAGCGGGTTGTATAGCGGCAGCAGCCAGGTCAGCGCACCCAGACGGAT
>CAIPUP010000064.1 GCA_903868285.1 uncultured beta proteobacterium | reverse complement strand
CCGGCCGCCGTGCAAGCCAGCGAGGCGGCACAACGCCAGGCCTTTGCCGAGGTGCTGCAAGGGCTCACCCAACGCGTGCGCATGCTGCTCGCACTGATCGAGAAGAACCCAGAAAAATTCCATAATAAACAAGAACTTAGCGATGATTTACGGACCATCGCCAAAACTGCCGACGGCAGCGCCGACCGCAGCTCCAACTAAACCGCCGGCCAAACCACGAACGCCAACACCATGAATCGTTTCGAGCGCTATCTCACGCTATGGGTCGGGCTGTGCATCGTCGCCGGCATCGCCCTGGGGCAGGTGTTTCCAACGCTGTTCCAGGCCATCGCTGCGATGGAACTGGCACGGGTCAATCTACCCGTCGGCCTGCTGATCTGGATCATGATCATTCCGATGCTGATCAAGGTCGACTTCGCCGCCCTGCATCAGGTTCGACAGCATGTGCGCGGCATCGGCGTCACGCTGTTCGTGAACTGGCTGGTCAAGCCATTCTCGATGGCGCTGCTGGCCTGGCTGTTCATCCGCCATCTGTTTGCCGACTGGCTGCCGGCAGCGGAACTGGACAGCTATGTCGCCGGGTTGATCCTGCTGGCGGCCGCGCCCTGTACCGCGATGGTGTTCGTCTGGAGCCGGCTGACCGATGGCGATCCGCTGTTCACGCTGTCACAGGTTGCACTCAACGACAGCATCATGCTGCTGGCCTTTGCACCACTGGTCGGTCTGCTGCTGGGGCTGTCGAGCATCAGCGTGCCCTGGGAGACCCTGCTGACTTCCGTGCTGCTGTACATCGTGTTGCCGGTGTTGCTGGCGCAATGGCTGCGTCGCCGCCTGCTGCGTCAGGGCGAGGCGCGATTGCAGGCAGTCATGGCTGCCATCGGACCTTGGTCGATGGCAGCACTGCTGGCCACCCTGGTGCTGCTGTTCGCCTTCCAGGGCCAGGCCATCCTGCGTCAGCCGCTGGTGATTGCCCTGCTGGCGGTGCCTATCCTGATCCAAGTGGTGTTCAACGCCGGCCTGGCCTACTGGCTCAACCGTCACCTGGGCGAACAGCATTGCGTGGCCTGTCCCTCCGCGCTGATCGGTGCCAGCAATTTCTTCGAACTGGCAGTTGCCGCCGCCATCAGCCTGTTTGGCTTCGAATCGGGCGCTGCACTGGCCACGGTGGTGGGGGTGCTGATTGAAGTGCCGCTGATGCTGGCGGTGGTGAAGGTGGTCAATGCCAGCAAGGGCTGGTATGAACGCGGCCTGGGACGCGGCCCGCAGCATGAAACGGAAATCAACAGGGAGCGCGTATGACACCGCGCATAACACCGCGCATAACACCGCATCACGCAAAGGCGCAGGCGCAGCGGTAAACGGTGTCAATCGCCCTGCATTGCCTTGCGCTGACTGCCTTCATCAGTGTTGCCGGGCTGGGCGCCGCAGAGGTACGTGCGGCAGGACTGAACACCCTGTATCGCTCGGCCATCGACGGCATCCCCAACACCGCCATGTTCGCCAAGGG
>CAIPUP010000063.1 GCA_903868285.1 uncultured beta proteobacterium | reverse complement strand
GCCGCCAGGGACCGAGGCAGTCGCAGCTCGAACAGGATGCTATGGGTCAGCGCATCGCCGCCGCCAGCCAGCGTTGCCAGCACTTGCCTCAGCGGGATATCCACACTGCCCAGCAGCAGTGCCACCAACAGGCTTGCGGGCGCTGACAAAAATATCAATAAAATCAATAAGTTACGGTACTTTTTCGGCGGGTCGCCCCGATCGCCCTGGGCGCGCGGGGCGCAATACTGATCAGGCAAGGCTGATCACCGGCCACTGGCGCTGCTCGGCGATACGCCGCAGCGTGGCATCCGGGTCGACCGCCACCGGGTTGGTGACGTGTTCGAGTAGCGGCAGGTCGTTGTTGGAGTCGCTGTAGAACCAGCTGCGCGGGAAGCTGTCCCAGCGCTTGCCCTGCGCCGACAGCCAGTCATTCATACGACTGACCTTGCCCTCGCGAAATGATGGCGTGCCCAGCGGCCGGCCGGTGAATTGGCCATCCTTGTGCTCGGGCTCGGTGGCGATCAGATGCGCGATGCCAAAGGCGGCAGCAATCGGTGCGGTGACAAACGAGTTGGTCGCCGTCACCAGTGCACACAGCGCGCCTTGCTGCTGATGCTGTTGCACCAGCGCCAGGCCCTTGCTGCGAATGATGGGCTGTATGCGCTCGCGCATGAACTCGGCATGCCAGGCATCCAGTTGCGCACGCGCGTGTTGCGCCAGCGGCGCCAGCTGAAAGTCGAGGAACTCGTAGATGTCGAGCGTGCCGGCTTTGTACTGTTCGTAGAAGCGGTCGTTGCGCGCCTCGTAGCCTTCGCGCTCGAGGATGCCGCGATCGATCAGAAACTGCGCCCAGGCGTGATCGCTATCGCCGGAGAGCAGGGTGTTGTCGAGGTCGAACAGGGCGAGTTCCATGGTGTATTCGCTTACCTATCAGGGCTTGAGCTGGCGCAGCACTTCGCGCGCCAGGGTGAGATTGACCGGACGCTGGCGCGACAGCGACAACTGATCGAGTGCCGCCACCGCAGCGCTCAGGCTGCGCATGTCGCGGCCAAAGCGTTGCAGCAGAAACTGCATCACCTCGGTATCGAGGCTGAAGCCGGCGCGCGCCGCCTGCGCTTGCAGCGCCTGCTGCTTTTCGTCTTCGCTCAGCGGCCGCAGCTGCAGCACTACGCCCGAGCCAAGACGGGTGCGCAGGTCTTCGCGCAGCGGCAAATCGGTGGGTGGCCGGTCGGCGCTCACCAGCAGCTGCCCGCCGTGCAGGCGCAGGCTGTTGAACAGATCGAACAGCTCCAACTGCGCCACCAGGTCGAGTTGCTCGACATCGTCCTGGGTGTGCAGTGCTGTTGCAGTCGACGTCGTTTGACGGGATGCAGCAGCGGCGGCCGCTTGCAGCAGATGGCTCTTGCCGCTGCCGCTCTCGCCCCACAGGTAGAGCAGGCGTTCGTCACCGGCCAGCAGACTGCGCACCGCGCCCAGGGCGACGGCGTTGCTGCCAGCAAAGAAGTTTTCCAGGCTGGGCGCGGGTGGCGCCGACAGCGCCAGCACCAGTTGCGCTTGGGCGCTCATGATGCGTCGCCGTACAGCGTGCTGGCCAGATAGTGCCGACGCAGATGACGCAAGCCCACCAGCAGCGCGGCACTGGCCGGCAGCGCCAGCAGCACACCGAAGAAACCGAAGATCTGACCAAAGGCCAGCAAGGCGAAGATCACGCTCACCGGATGCAGGCCGATGCGATTGCCGATCAGCCACGGTGTGACCAGCATGCCCTCGAGCGCCTGGCCGATGGCAAAGGCCGACAGCACCCAGTACAGGCCGCTGTCGGTGCCGAACTGCATCAACGCTGCCAGCGTACCTAGTGCCAGACCGGTGAGCATGCCGGCGTAGGGAATGAACACCAGCACGCCGGTGAGAATGCCGATCGGCAGATAGAAGTCCAGGCCAGTGAGCCACAGAGCCAGGCTGTAGTAGGTGCTCATCACCAGGATGACTGCCAGCTGCCCGCGCAGGAATTCCGCCAGTACGGCATCGATCTCGCCGCTGATGCCGCGCAGACGTTGATGCCAGCGACGCGGCACCAGGCGATCCAGGCGTTGCAGCAGCAGTTGCCAGTCGCGCAGCAGATAGAACAACACCACAGGTACCAGCAGCAGATTGGC
>CAIPUP010000062.1 GCA_903868285.1 uncultured beta proteobacterium | reverse complement strand
TTTGCTGCCGGCAACCTGCAGCAGGCGCTGACCGGGCGGGGCCTGTCCGGGCGGGGCGAGAGTGCGCAGCCACCGCTGCTGGCCTGGTTGGATGTGCAGCAATGGCCAGGACACACGCCCGCAGATCTGCCGCAATGGCTGGGTCTGGTGCAAATGCTGCTGACCGGGGAGGATGCGTGGCGCAGTCCGAACGGCATCAATGTGGTATTGGGTTTTCCGGCTGCACGCAGTGAGCCCGATAAGGCGCTGGCGGCCTTGTTTAAGGAGAGAAAAGCGACTCTGGCTGGCATCCTGGAGCAGCTGCGCCAGGCCTCGATATCGCCATCGAACGTAAACGCCGCGCCGTCGCCCGCACAGGCCTTGCTATCGAGCCTGGCTGCAGTACGTGGCTTGCCGCCAGCGCAATACAGCGACACCCAGTGGCGCGTGCTGGGCGCCATCGTTCGTCTGGCATGTCGCGCTGTGGCCGAATTACGGCTGGCCTTTGCCCGGCACGGTCAGGCCGATTTCACCGAAGTGGCGCAACAGGCCATCGTTGCCCTGGGTGACGCCGATGACCCGAGCGAACTGGCACTGCGACTGGATTACCGCATCCGTCACCTGCTGGTGGATGAATTCCAGGACACCTCCTACACCCAGTTCGCCTTGTTGCAACGCCTCACCGCCGGTTGGGAAGCCGATGCCGAGGGTGCGCTCGGGCGCAGCCTGTTTCTGGTGGGCGATCCGATGCAGTCGATCTATCGCTTTCGCCAGGCCGAGGTCGGTTTGTTCCTGCGAGCCCGCGCCTATGGACTGGGTGATCTGCGACTGCATCCGCTCACCTTGTCAGTGAATTTCCGTTCCAGTCCTGGCATCGTCGATTGGGTCAATCACAGCTTTAAACAGCTCATGCCGCAGCAGGAGGACATACGCGCCGGTGCTGTCAGCTATGCGCCTTCGGTGTCGGCGCAGGCGCTTGTCGCCGCTGCGCAGGCTGACAGTTCCGCGCAGGCAGTGCAGATCGATCTGCTGCGCGTACCGGCCGATGACAACGCAGCGCCAGGTGCACGCGAGGCGCAGTGCTTGCTGCAGCATGTGCAATCGGCGCTGGCGCGCGATCCCAGCGGCAGTATCGCCATTCTGGTTCGGGCACGAACGCATGTACGGGCTATTGCCCAGGTCTTGCGCGAGGCGGCCATCGCCTATCGCGCCATCGAGATCGAAACGCTCGCCCATCAACCAGTGGTGCAGGATTTGTACGCCTTGACGCGTGCGCTGGCGCATCCGGCCGATCGTCTGTCCTGGCTGTCCGTGCTGCGCGCGCCTTGGTGCGGCCTGACACTGGCTGACCTGCATGCGCTGGTGGGCAATGATCAGCGCAGTACCGTGACCGAGCTGCTGCTGCAGCCCGAGCGTGTGCTAACTCTGTCGCAGGACGGTCAGGTGCGTGTTGCGCGCCTGATGCGGGCATTGCAGCCGCTACTGGCTAGCAGCGCACGCGGCAGTCTGCGCCAGCAGGTCGAAGTGGCCTGGCTGGCGCTGGCGGGTCCGGCCTGCAGCGAGGACGCCAGTGATCTGGCTGACGCTGCGGTGTATCTAGATTTTCTCGAGGCGGCCGAGCTGCGTGGTGAGGCGGAGGATCTGGATGCCTTGGGCGAGCAGCTGGCCAAGCTGTATGCCCAGCCCGAGCCGGAGCCGGAGCCCGGCGCGCAAACCGCAACGTCGGCTGTCGCGCCAGCGCGGGTGCAGATCATGACTATCCACAAGGCCAAGGGGCTGGAGTTCGACACCGTCATCGTGCCGGGTCTGGCACGCAGCAGCGCGCAAGACCGGGTGCCCCTGCTGCAATGGCTGCATCGGCCCGCGGCGCAGCCATTGCAGGACAGCGAGTTATTGCTGGCACCGATAGACGGGTCGGGCAGTGCCGCAGATCCGCATGTCGGCAAAACCACGCGCTATGTGCAGGCGCAGGAAAAGCGCTGCCAGCAGCATGAGGAGGTGCGCCTGCTGTATGTCGCTGCCACCCGAGCCCGCAGCCGGCTGCATTGGCTGGCCGAGATGAAGCCGGACCGCAACGGTGAGTATCAGCCGGGCAGTGCGTCATTGCTGGCGACGCTGTGGCCGGTGTGTCAGGGTGCATTGACGCAAGCATCAACGGATACAGCGGCGACATCGGCGGCAGATTCGTCGGCAGATTCCGCAGCAGATTCCGCGGCAAATTCAGCCATGCGGCTATCGCCGCAAGATGCCTTGCCGCAAGAAGCATTGCAGCGTCAGGCTGCGCGTGCCGCCATCGATCAGCGCCTGCGTCGTCTGCCGTCGCACTGGCAGATGCCGCCCCTGGCCGATGCATTGCAGTGGCAGGCCTCGGCAACGCAGGATGAGCAGGCGGCAGCCGAGGGCGGCAAGGAGCATGCGATGGTTGTTGCCGATCGCACTGCCGGCATCGAGGGTGATGCACTGGCGTCGCTACCGATTGAATTTTCCTGGGCCGGTGAGACGGCAAGGCATGTTGGCATCGTGGCGCATGCCTGGCTGCAACGCATGGCGCAGGATGCGTTGCAGGGTTGGAATGCAGCGCGGGTGGCGGCGTTGCAGACTGCCTTGCAACGCGAACTGCTCGCTTCGGGCGTGGCGACGGCCGAATGCGCGCAGGCAGCGCGGCGGGTGCAACAGGTGTTGCAGGCGGCGCTGGAAGATCAGCGTGGTCAATGGCTGCTGGGGGCCAAGCCTTGGGCGCGTAATGAATGGCGTATCCGCTACTGCCCAGATGGTCCGGGATTTTCCGGGGGCGGTATGCCCGGGCCGCCCGGGCCGCAAGCTGCTGCCGCCACCTTTGTCATGGATCGGGTGTTCCTCGACGAGGATGGCGTACTGTGGATCGTCGATTACAAGACCTCGACCCATGATGGCGCCAACCTGCAGGGCTTTCTCGATCAGGAGCAGCAGCGCTACCGCGATCAGCTGGAACGCTATGCCCGCATCCTGCGTCAGCTGCGCGTGCCGCTGCCCGGATTGCAGGGCGCGTCGACCGTGGATACCTCGCAGCCCGTGTTGCGTCTGGGCTTGTACTTTCCGCAGCTGCGCGGTTGGCGTAGCTGGACGCCGGAGACGGTTTAAAATAATGAATAAAATCAATAACTTATGCAATTACAACAATGAGGTGAGCGGATGGCATTACTGAACGCGGAAGCCCTGGCCTATATCGGCCGCAGCTCGGAGTTCGAGTTGGCCTGCGACGCGGTGGAGGCCGGTGCGGTGCGGCGTTATGCCCAGGCCATCATGGATGACGATCCGGCCTATGCGCCGCCCGAAGCGGGTGGTGGTGGACTGGCACCGTTGCTGTATCCGACGCATCTGTTCCGGCGTGCCTGGGGTACGCCCGATCCCATTCAGGACCATGCCAGCGATCCTGATTTCGATGGCGTGGCCGATGGCATTGGTGCCACGGCCTCGCAAGGCTTGCCCGACATCCCGCAGCTGCAGGGCTTGCGCTTGATGAACGGTGGCTCGGAGTTCGAATTTTTTCGCCATGCGCGCATCGGCGAGCGGGTCAAGGTGCGTTCCTCCTATGCCGACATCGTCGAGCGTGAAACCAGTCAGGGGCCGATCGTGTTTGTCACCGTTGCCTCGGAGTTTCGCAGCCAGGACGATGATTTGCTGCTGCGGGTGCGCACCACCTTGATACGACGCTGAAACCCGATAAAAAACAATCACGCCGCACCGCACCGCACCGCTACTCACTGGATACGCATTTGTGACCGACAGGCAAGCAATGAACCCATTCAATAAATTGCACTTTGAACAGATTGAAATCGGCCACACCCTCAGTCCGTTGGTGAAAGGTCCGATCACCACGGCGCACGCCTTTCGCTGGTCGGCGGCGATGGAGAACTGGCACAAGATTCACTACGACCTGCCGTTCACGCTGGAGCATGAAAAGCTGCCTGGCCTGCTGATCGCCGGATCGCTCAAGCAGCAGTTCGTGGTGCAGTTGCTCAAGGACTGGGTCAGCCAGTGTTTCGAGCCGGCGGGCTGGGTGTGGAAAATCAGCTACCAGTTTCGTGCCATGAGCGTGCTGGGCGAGACGCTCACGGTGTGGGCCCGTGTCACTGGCAAACGGCGGACGCCGGACTACGGCCTGATCGATCTGGAGATCGGCATCATCAATCAGGATGGCAAGGAGTCCACGCCCGGCAAGGCGACGGTGGCGCTGCCTTATCTTGACGGACCGGCTTTACCGGTACCGTTTGTGCCGCCAACGGGTGAGGTGCAGAAGGGTGGCATGACATAATGCCGAGTCAAAGCCAAGCTCAGAGCACGGAATGATCAAGCTTCCGTCATGACGAGTCGATTGTGCTCTGCGCCAATAATGGATTCGGGCTTGGTGCCATGTCTGTCTTGAAAAACTGGATACATCGCTGCGCTGCGTTGCGCCGTTACGTCGGCCCCAGGCGGCTGTTGCTGCTCGTGGCACTGGCGCTGTGCATGCTGCTGGCCTGGCACTACTATCGCGCGGGCGCGCTGCATCCGGTGTTGCTGGAAAAATACCGTGACCAGCATCCGGCGCTGTCGGTGTTGTTGTTCGTGCTGATTTACTCCGTTTCGGCCGTTACGGCGTTACCGACGTTTCCTCTGAACCTGGCGGCGGGATTTTTCTGGGGCGGCTTCTGGGGCGGGGTGTATTCGGCGCTCAGTGCCACCCTGGGCGGATGGGGTTCGTTCGTGCTGGCCAGATATGGGTTCGGTCAGCCTCTGGCGCAGCGCTTCGATAATCGTTGGTTGAGCAAAGTGCAAACGGAATTTGAAAGCAATGGCTGGAAATTTGTTGCCTTTGCCCGAATCAATCCGATCGTTCCGAGTGGGCCCTTGAATTATCTGTTGGGACTCACATCGCTGTCGCACCCGACGTTTCTCTGGGCGACTTTCCTGTTTTTGCTGCCAC
>CAIPUP010000061.1 GCA_903868285.1 uncultured beta proteobacterium | reverse complement strand
TACATCGACCTGGTGGCCAAGGCCAGTCTGCCTGCGCTATTCAGCCGCAGTGACGCTGGCCTGCGCACACCGGCCTTCGATATCGGCACCGGCACCGGCGTGCTGGCGGCGGTGTTGGCACGCCGCGGACTGCAACACATTCTGGCCACCGACCGCGATCCGCGCGCCCTGGCCTGTGCCCGCGACAACCTCGTCCGACTCGGACTGACTGCGCAGGTACAGGTGCAAGACAGCGCGCTGTTTCCCGAACCCCCAACCACGCTGGCAGGGCTGATCGTGTGCAATCCACCCTGGCTGCCGGGCAAGCCCGGCTCGCCGCTGGAACATGCCATCTACGACCCCGACAGCCGCATGCTGCGCGGTTTTCTCAATGGCCTGGCAGCACGCCTGACAGACGGCGGTGAAGGCTGGCTGGTGCTGTCCGATCTGGCCGAGCACCTTGGTCTGCGCTCGCGCGACACGCTACTGCAATGGATTAGCGAGGCTGGCTTGCAGGTGCTGGGTCGCAGTCAGGCGCGTCCGCAGCACCCCAAGGCATTCGAGAAAACCGATCCGCTGTATGAAGCACGGCGCCAGGAGCTGACCAGCCTGTGGCGGCTGGGCGTGGCTCAGGCAGGACGGTAAAGCGTCGATCTTGCCGCGTTGAAATCGCGCACACCGATCTGCCCCAGGGTGGAGCGCATTTCATCCACGAACAGGTCGATCGCATGCGCCGGGCCAGTTTCGCCCAGCGCACCCATGCTCCACAGGAATGCCTTGCCGGCAAATACGAAGTCGGCACCCAGGGCCATCGCCCGCACCACATCCAGGCCACTGCGCACACCGCTATCGAACAGCACTGCAGCACGTCCGGCGGCGGCGGCAGCAATCGCCGGCAATACATCGATCGTGGCGGGCAGGGCTTCGATCTGTCGGCCACCATGGTTGGAAACCTGTATGCCATCCACCCCAAGGCGCAGCGCCTGCTCCACATCCTGCGGATGCATCACACCCTTGACCACCAGCGGGCCCTTCCATACGTCGCGGTAGCGTGCCACCTCGTCCCAAAGGAAGGCACCGCGAAATTCCTGCTGCATGAAGCGCGCCATGCCATTCAGATCCAGCCCGGGCGGCGCGTACTTCACCAGGTTGGCAAAGCGCGGAATGCCATTACGCAGAAAGGCCGCGACATAGGCCGGGCTGCTGAGCGCCTGCGCGATCAGCCGTGGCGTAAAGCGAAACGGTGCGGCAATGCCGGCCAGCATTTCGCGTGGGCGGGTGGTGCGCACCGGTACATCCATCGTCAGCACCAGCACCTTGGCCCCCACCGCCCTGGCACGCGCCACCATGTCGAGGCCGATGGCGTGATCGTTGTTGGCAAAGCGATACATCTGCACCCACAGCCGGTCGGGCGCGAACTGTGCCGCCTCTTCGATGCTCATGCCCGACACGGTGCTGAGCGTGAACGGCACACCGGCGCGCTGCGCCGCCTGGGCCAGGATGCGATCCGCTCCCGGCCAGATGATGCCGGGCGAGCCCATCGGCGCAATACCAATCGGTGTGCTGTACTGCTCGCCAAACAGGCTGACTGTCGTCGGTGGCAGTGCACTGGTGACGCCATAGCGCGGCAGCAGTTCCACCGCATCGAGTGCCCGCCAGTTGCGGCGTATGCCCTTGTCCAGTCCGGCACCACCATCGCCGACATCAAAAGCAAAGCCAGGCAAGCGACGCATCGCGGCATGACGCAGGTGATAGACCGAGGGCAGGCTGCGCAACCGCTCCTGAAACACCGGCCCGCTGGCGAGCGCACCCTTTGGCTCTGACATATACGTAACCTATTGTTTTTATTGTATTTTTTAGTTCTTCTTGATACCCAGGGTGTTGATGAGGGCCTGGGTGCGCTCGTAATCGGCGCGCATACGCTCGGCCAATCCTTGCGGGGTACTGGTGCGGGCATCGCTGCCACGCTGCTGCAGCGCCTCACGATAGGCCTTGCTCTGGGTGACGCGATTGATATCGCGGCTGATGCGTTCGGCCAGGGCCGGCGGCATGCTCTTGGGACCGAGCACCGCGATCCACGAAATCACCTCCAGCCCGGGGAAACCGGATTCAATCAAGGTCGGCAGCTCGGGCAGAAAGCTCAATCGCTCGGTGCCTCCGGTGGCCAGCGGCACCAGACGACCATCCTTGATGAAGGGCGACACGGTAGCCACCGCCGCCATCATCATCGGCACCCGACCGGCCAACACATCCTGCAATGCCGGTGCCGAACTCTTGTAGGGAATGTGGTTGAGCCGGATATTCGCCGCGCGCTGAAAGCGCTCCCAGGTCAGATGGTGTGTGCCACCGATACCATTGGTGGCGTAGTCAATCGCGCCTGGCTTGGCACGCGCAGCCGCCAGCAACTCACCGATCGATTTGACCTTCAGCGTGGTGTTGGCGATCACCACATACGGAAACATGCTGGCCATGGCGATCGGTGTCAGATCGGTCAGCGTGTCATAGGGCATCTTGTCCTGGAAGAACGGCATGCTGGTGAGCACGCCGTCATCGGTGAACAGCAGCGTGTAGCCATCCCCCGCCGCCTTGGACACCATATCAGCCGCTATCACACCGGCGCCACCGGGACGGTTATCCACCACCACCGGATGCGCCCAGATCTCGCTCAGCTCCTTGCCCAGAATGCGGGCGCTGATATCGACCGCACCGCTCGGCGCGTAAGGCACCAGCAGACGCACCTGACGCTCGGTGACAAAGGCTGCCGTGCCACTGCTGTTCTGCGCCCGCAGGCTGGTGCTGCACAGCATTGCCGCAACCAGCGACAAGAGCAAGACCAGTCCGGCAACATGCAAACGCGAAGATGTTCCGATGAAATTCATATTCTCTCCTCCAAGCGTGAAAACTCCCGGGACGGAATCTAACAGAATCGTTCGCGGCAAAACCCGCCAGGTCCAGCCCAAGCAAACCGCTCAGGCCTGCCACACGCCGTAACCCGCCTCGCGCAGGCGGATGGCCAGATCGACTTCCATGTATTGCGCATCGCCATAGGGCATGGGGTTGTGCTGCGCGAACAACTCGGTCATCAGACGCAGGCCGTACTGCTGCACAAAGCGATTGGCCTTGATGCCGGCCTTATGGTTGTCGAAACGCTGATCCGGGTCCAGACCAGTCATGCCGACGTAGACGCAAGGCTTGCCGGCGATGTAGTCGGGATTGGATTTGCGGAACTTGCCCTCGTACAACACATCGGGGTGAAGCTCGACGACATAGACGTTGTGGGAGTCACGCATACC
>CAIPUP010000060.1 GCA_903868285.1 uncultured beta proteobacterium | reverse complement strand
TCAGGCCGCCCGCTCCGCGCCGCTTCCCGCTCCGCGTGCCGGTATCAGCAGCAGGAACAGGTTGCCGGCAATGATGGTGCCGGCGAGAAACTGAAACACTGCCTGCAAGCCCCAGGCATCGGCCAGCATGCCGCCGATTGCCGGGGCGACGGCGGCGCACAGGGCCTGAATGCCGAACAGCACGCCGATGCTGGTACCACCCATGCCGGGCGGCGTCAGGTCGAGCAGCCAGGCCTGCATCACCGGGCGCGAGGCATAGAGAAAAAATCCCAGCAAGGCGATCAGCCCGATGAACATTGCGCCGCCGCCAGTCAGGGCCATGGCCGCCATGGCCAGCAACACCACCCCTGACATCGCCATCGTGCCCATGACCACCTGACGCGGCCCCATGCGATCGGACAGATGTCCGGCGATTGGCGCGGCGGCAAAGCCGGCTGCCTGCAGCAGGAACAGGCACAGCCCGATCCAGAACGGATCGAAGCCGGCCTCCCGCGCCAGATACACCGGCAGGAAGGTCAGCAGCGCCGCCTGGGTCATGGAGCGAAATCCCGAGCTGAGCGACAGCATGATCAGTCCGGGGCTGGCGAAGAGCGGCTTCAAGCCTGCCAGATATTGTTTAAGTGTTTGTTTTTCAAAGGATTTTTTGCTGCCTGCGGTATCGGAGTCCGTGCCGGCCCGGGCCACTTGCAGTGAGCCCAGATAGAGCAGGATCAGGCTGGCCATGAGCAGCCCCGGCAGCACGTTCAGCAGCATGATGCTGCGCCAGCCCAGCACCGCCAGCAGCGCGCCGATGACCACGGGTGCCAGTGCATCGCCGACACTGCCGCCCATGCCATGCAGCGACAGCACGAAGCCTTTACGTTCGGGAAAGCGCGCCGCCAGGGTGGGAATGGCGGCCGGGTGCCAAAGGTTGTTGCCGATACCCACCAGCGAGACACATAGCAGCAGCAGCCAGTAGTCATGGGTGAAGCTCATCAGCAGATAGGGTACGCCGACCCAGAACAGCGACAGCGCCAGCAGCAGACCCTTGCGGCCGGTGGTGTCGACCAGCATGCCGCCGGGGATGTTAGACAGCGCGCCGGCGACGAACTGGCAGGTCATGATGAAGCCGATCTGGCTGTAGCTCAGACCCAGTTCATTGCCGATCAGCGGCAGCAGCAGATAAAAGGTGGCCGGGTACCAGTGCGTCAGGCAGTGCGCAATGCAGATCAGCCACACCTCGCGCAGCGAGCGCGGCGCGCCGGGATGGGTGCCGTCGCTGGGGCTCTGCATCGTAGTCATGACAGCCACTTCGGTTCGGCCACTGGCCGGTAGTTGGCAAAGGCTTGCAGCAAGGCCTCGGGCGAGGCCGATACCTGCAGCATCTGGCGGTGCGAAGCCGGCAGGAAGCCTTGCTCGATCATGCGATCCACCATGCCCAGCAGCGGATCAAAAAAGCCCAGCACATTGAGCAGCCCGATCGGTTTGGATTGGTGGCTCGGTTCGAGCTGCGCCAGGGTCCACACCTCGAACACTTCTTCCAGGGTGCCGATGCCGCCGGGCAGGGCGATAAAGCCGTCGGCTTGCTCGATCATGGCGCGCTTGCGCTCCTGGATGGTGTCGACGCTGCGCAACTCGGTCAGGGCGGGATGGCTATGGCCGCGTGCCACCAGACCGTGCGTGATGATGCCGCTGACCAGGCCACCAGCGGCCAGCGTGGCGTCGGCCAGGATGCCCATCAGTCCCTTGCGGGTGCCGCCATA
Source organism: uncultured beta proteobacterium (assembly GCA_903868285.1). Taxonomy (GTDB): domain Bacteria; phylum Pseudomonadota; class Gammaproteobacteria; order Burkholderiales; family SG8-39; genus CAIPUP01. Next base: position 2,353 of record CAIPUP010000060.1, on the reverse strand, counting down.
GACCAGTCGCAGCTGCGCCCCGGCGAGGGTTTGGCCGAGCTGGCGCGCCGCATCGGCATAGGCCGGTCCATGGCCGGTGTTGGAGCCGCAGAACACCGCCACCGCGCGTAGCGCAGGAGCAGCGGTGGGGGCTGGCGGGGTTGGGGCGTGCATGCGCGGTCCTGCGTCTGAATTTATCGGCGTCTGTCTGAGCCTGGGCACCGGGAGGGCCGGTTTAAGCCGAGAACGATGGCCGCAATGTTACCCCCCGCCCGTCCCGGCGCAGCATTTCCCCATGTCTGAGGGCCTGAGGGTAGAATCCGCCCCCGATTGAACACCCCCCGGTTTTTTCTGAATTTTCCTCCGCATTTCCTTCAATAGATTGTGGTGACGCAGCATATGGCAACGAAATCTAGGGGTTACACCGCCGAGGACATCGAAATCCTCGAGGATCTGACCCCGATCCTGCACCGGCCCGGCATGTACACCGACCCGGCCAATCCCAACCATGCCCTGGTCGAGGTGATCGACAACGCCTCGGACGAGGGCCTGGCCGGTTTCGCCACGCGGGTGGCGGTGATCCTGCATGAGGACGGTTCGGCCTCGGTCGAGGATGACGGGCGCGGCATCCCGGTGGATATCCATCCCAAGAAAAAAGTACCCGCGGTGCAGGTGATCTTCACCACCCTGCATTCCGGCGGCAAGTTCCGCAAGACCGACAAGGAAGCGGTGTATCGCATCGCCGGTGGCCTGCATGGCGTGGGCGTGTGCGTCACCAACGCCCTGTCCACCCGGCTGGAGGTGGAGGTCAAGCGCGATGGCGCGCATCACCGCATGGTGTTCGGCCCCAATGGCAAGCTGATGGAGACGCTGAAAAAGCTCGGCAATATCGGGCCCAAGGAGTCCGGTACGCGCATCCGCTTCTGGCCTGATCCGAAGTATTTCGACTCCGACAAGATCGTGGTCAGTGAGCTCACCGCCTTGCTGCGGGCCAAGGCCATGTTGCTGCCTGGTGTGCGTTTCTCGCTCGGGGTTGAGAAGCACGGCAAGATTGATCTCACCGAGTGGCATTTTCCGGATGGCATTCGTGGCTATTTCGCCGGCGCGATTGCCAACCTCGAGCCGGCCGCCTCGACCTTCGATGGCGAGCGCTATATCGCCGAGCAGACCGAGTCCGACAGTTTTGCCGAGGGAGAGGGCGCGCTGTGGGCGCTGGCCTGGACCACCGAAGGTGAGGTGGTGGCCGAGTCGTATGTGAACATGATCCCGACCCGGCATGGCGGCACGCATGTGGCCGGACTGCGCGAGGGCGTGTTCAATGCCATCAAGAATTTCATCGACCATCACTCCATGGGCCAGCGCGGCCTGAAGGTGGTGCCGGAGGATGTCTGGTCGCGCGCATCCTATGTGCTGTCGGCCAAGATGCTCGATCCGCAGTTCAAGGGCCAGGTCAAGAACGAGCTGATCTCGCGCGATGGCGTGAAGCTGGTGGCGCAGATGGTGCGCGATCCGTTCGAGCTGTGGCTGTCCCAGCATGTGGATGAGGGGCGCAAGATCGCCGAGCTAGTGATCCGTCAGGCCATGGCACGCACGCGTGCGGCGCAAAAGGTGGAGCGGCGCAAGTCCAGTGGCGTGGCGGTACTGCCGGGCAAACTCACCGACTGTGCGTCGGATGATCCCGATCGCAACGAGCTGTTCATCGTTGAAGGCGATTCCGCCGGGGGGTCGGCCAAGCAGGCGCGCGACAAGGAGTTCCAGGCGGTGCTGCCGCTCAAGGGCAAGCCCAAGAACACCTGGCAGGACAATCCCGACACGCTGTACTCGAACAAGGAAATCGAGGCCATCGCGCTGGCCATTGGCATCGACCACCATGCGGCCGGTGACACCGTCGACATGAGCCGGCTGCGCTACAAGCGCGTGATCATCCTGGCCGACGCCGACGTCGATGGTTCGCACATCCAGGTGCTGTTGCTGACCTTGTTCTTCCGCCATTTCCCCAAGCTGATCGATGCGGTGAATGTGTTCGTGGCGCAGCCGCCGCTGTTTCGCATCGATGTGCCGGCCATTGGCAAGGGCAAGCCGGCCAGAAAGCTTTACGCGCTGGACCGGCAGGAGCTCGAGGGCATGGAGCAGAAGCTGCGCGACGAGGGCATTGCCGAAGGACGCTGGGCGGTCAGCCGCTTCAAGGGCCTGGGTGAAATGAGCCCGGAGCAACTGTGGGAAACCACCCTCAACCCGGATACCCGGCGCATGCTGCCGGTGCAGTGGGATGCCATCAACGCCAGCGCCGACAAGGAAGTGTTCGAGATGATGATGGCGCGCGAAAACGCCTCGCAGCGGCGTGAATGGATGGAGACCTTTGGCAACCTGGTGG
>CAIPUP010000059.1 GCA_903868285.1 uncultured beta proteobacterium | reverse complement strand
GTCTCGTTGGCCAGATCGGTGGTGCTGGTGCGAAAGCTCACTGCGGTCCAGGCCTTGCGGATGGCCGTGTCGGGGGTGTGTGCGCCAGCAAAGCGATCGCGCAGCATCACCTGCGGCGTGCCGGCCCGATCCACCACCGCCACCGCCACCTGATAGCCCTGATCGCGGCAACGCTGTAACGCCACCTGCGCCGCCTTGAGCGCAGTCTCGGGCGTGAGCAGTCGCACGCTGTAGGTCGGCTCAGCAGTGCCGGCTGTGCTTTGTGCCAGCGCCACGCCAGGGCCTTGGGGCAGCAGCGCAAGCAGACTCAGGCCCAACAGCAACGGTCGTGCAGACAACCCGCTCAGCCGCGTCAAAACGCCTGAAGATATTTCGTAAGTTCTTGATTTTATTGGTTTTTTTGACATACCATCACCTCCCATGCAGTCTGCTGGCGCAAGTACGCCAGGCAGTCACGCCATGCCACGATTGCCGCGCTGCCCGATGACCCGCGGCAGGTTCAGCTGCGGTGCGCTGATGCGCTTGCGGGCACGCAGATAGCCCGCCACCAGCTCCCACACCGGCTCGCCCTGCACGTTCTCCGCCACCGGCGCCCAGCCGGCCACCTTGTACTGCTTGTCGGCCGACAGCGGCACACCGTTCAGACGCAGATCGCTGATGCGCGATCCGGCCCGCGCCAGCGGATCGATGGCGTAGCGCAAGCCGCCCACCCGCACCATGTCGCCGCCCTGCTGATAGTAGGGATCGGGATTGAACAGGTTGTCGGCCACATCCTCGAGGATGGTCTTGATCATCTCGCCGCTGAACTGGTTCAGGGTCACGGCGGGGTAGGTAATGGCGGTCTGATCCATCAGATGCTCCATGCGGATCGTCGCCCCGGGCAGCAGACTGGTGCCCCAGCGAAAGCCGGGCGAAAAGGCGATCTCGGCATCCTTGACCTGCATCAGCGCATCGAGGATGAGCTGATCGAAGCTGCCATTGAAATTGCCACGCCGATACAGCAGACCATCGCTTTGCGCCAAGGGCTCATCCAGGCGTTCGCGATAGGGCGCACGTACGCGCTCGATCAGCGCGCTCATGGCGGCATCGGCCGGCAGCAGGCGCGAGAACACCGGCAGCAGACGGTAGCGCCAGTCGCGCAGCCGGCCGCCGCGCACATCGGCATCGAACACCGCCAGGAACTTGCCATTCGAACCGGCATTGGTGACCAGGGTCTGGCCGCCGGGGTTGGAGACCACCACCGGCGCCGGCATGCCGTCATGGGTGTGGCCGCCCAGGATCACATCCAGCCCGCGCAGTTGCGAAGCCAGCTTGAGATCGACATCCATGCCGTTGTGCGACAACAGCACCACCAGCTGCGCACCCTTGGCGCGCGCCTCGTCGATATGCGACTGCAGCTTTTGCTGCTCGATGCCAAAACTCCAGTCCGGCATCATCCAGCGCGGATTGGCAATCGGCGTATAGGGAAAGGCCTGACCGATCACCGCCACCGGCACCCCGCCCAGCGCACGCATGGTCCAGGGCTTGAACACCGGATCACCGAAGTCCTGGGTCTTGACGTTCTGTGCCAGAAACTCGATGCCGCCTGCGCCGCTCTTGCCAGCACCACCCAGCTGCTGCACCAGCTCTTGCACCCGCTGCTGGCCATAGGTGAATTCCCAGTGCCCGGTCATGATGTCAACGCCCAGCAACTGACAGGCCTCGGCCATGTCGGCACCTCGCGTCCACAGCGCCGTGGCCGAGCCCTGCCAGGTGTCGCCGCCGTCGAGCAGCAAACTGGCCGGCCGGCTGGCACGCAGCTTTTTCACCAGTGTGGCCAGGTGGGCAAAGCCACCGACCTTGCCGTAGCGCTCGGCGGCACGCTCGAAATCGAGATAGCTGAAGGCATGCGCCTGGGGCGTGCCGGGACGAATACCGAATTGCTTGAGCAGCGCCTCGCCCACCAAATGCGGCGCGCGGTTGAAACCACCGGCCACACCCAGATTGACACTGGGCTCGCGGAAATACACCGGCAGCAACTGCGCATGACTGTCGGTGAAATGCAGCAGCGAAACATTGCCAAAGCTGGGCAGGTCGTAGAAGCGCGCATCGGCGGCATTGGCGGCATGGGCGGCCGAACCCGAAGCCGAGGCAGCGGCTGCGGCAGGACCATCCAGCGCCAACCCGGCGGCCGAGGCCATGGCCAGCAGACGCAGGAATTCGCGACGACTCAAGGCAGACATACGAGCGCCTCCTTTCCGCCAGCAACGACGGCGGGCACGCGCTGGCGCAGCACGCTCACTGATTCACCGGCGAGGCCGGGTCGAGCAGCAAGGCCACCAGATGCGTGATCTGCTGTTCGGTCAGGATGCCGTTGTGACCAAAGCGTGGCATGTTGGAACAGGCGGAATAGGCTTGCGAGTTCCAGATCTTGCCGTAGGTGTATTGCTGGATGGCCTCGCTATTGCCGCGCAGCTTGCCGAAGTTGAGCAAACTGGGACCGATGGTGCCAAAGGAGATTTCCTGCTTCGACATCTGGTGGCAGGCATAACAGTTACCACCGGCCGGCAGCTTGGGATCGTCGCTGAATTGCTTGCCCACGCCCGACTGCGCAATGCGCTCGCCCTGGCGCCAGTCGCCCTGCAACTTGGCCGGGAAACGGATGCTGGCGAAGTTGGCGCGCTCGATGCGCTCGGCCGTGGCCTTGGGCAACACACTGCCCGGACGCAACAGACTGCAGCTGGCCTGGGCATCGTCCTGCTTCAGCCGATCCAGTCCGGCCTGGCCGCGGGCATTGAATGACGATTGCATCATGACCTCGGCCACCTGCATCGCTTCGGCTTCGCTGTACGGACCGCTGAAGGCACCGCTGGCAGGGCCACCCAGCTGCGTGGCACAACCGGCCGCCAGCAGCAGCCCCAGCGGTAATGAGATCCAGGCCGAGACCGACCAACCCAGCCTGCGTGCAAGCAGTTTTTTGAACAGTGTTCGCAACATGATCGCTCCTAGCGCTTGATGGCGGGTGCGTTGAACGGTGCGCCATTGGCATTGCGCGCAAGGAATGTGGTGAGCGCAATCGAGGCCTCGGAGGTGAACACCAGCTCCGGAAAGCGCTGCTGGCGGAAGCAATCATTCAACCGCCACTGGAAGCTGCGCATTTCGCCTTGCGACACGCGATAGGCCGGCCAGGTGGTGTAGGCGCGCTGGGCGTCTTTCTGGCTGGTGAGGTTGGGCAGATCCTGCAAACGAATGCGCTTGCTGTCCTCGCCATGACAGGTGGCGCAGGAAAAATCATGCGGTCCGCCACGGTGATAGAACAGCTTCTCACCCACCTGATAGGCCTCGCGCTCCTTGCGGTGATTGAG
>CAIPUP010000058.1 GCA_903868285.1 uncultured beta proteobacterium | reverse complement strand
CGGCAGTGAAGCGGCACGCAACTGGATACTCAATGCACCGATGGTGACTTTTGATCGCGATAACAGCAGTATCGGTTACTACGCAACCCAGGGTAACGCAGTCGAATTCGACTACACCAACCATAACTGGAGCGGTAACAGTACAAGCGTCGACCCTGCACCCGATGCCGCCACCACGGTGCGCTGGGTACTGCACCGCCTTTGCCGTAATACGGGCAGCCCGGTGGCCAGCGGCCAAAGCTGCGTTTTTCTGGAAACCAGCACTAACGCTGGCAGCAGCAAAAGCGTGCTGTCCAGCTCACAACGCGCGCTGAGCAGCCAGAGCGTGCTGTATCGCGTGACCACCAGGGTTGATGGTCCGCGCAATACCATTGCCTACACCCAGGTTGTCATTTACTGAGCGCTGACCATGATCGCGACAAACAGCCACAGGCTGCCCCATCTATGCAGCAAGCGCCGTGGCAGAACGCCACAACACCTGTTATCCATGGTGTTGACGGTATGCAGTCTTGCACTTCACGCCGCCGAGACCGATCTGGCCAGCAAACCGTTATCCAACAGCACGGCAGCGGAAGTCAAACCCAATATGCTGCTGCTGCTGGACGCCTCAGGCTCGATGGATACCAATACCTTGCCAGACGAATGGGGCCTGCAGCAGAGCCCGTACGTTGGCATGCGCAATCACCTTTGCAATCCGATTTACTACAACCCGGCAGTCACGTATGAACCACCGTTCAATGCCGATGGCACAAAAATGGCGAACATGAACTTTGGCGGGGCCCTTATAGACGGGTACAACGCGAGTTCAACCCTTGTCGATCTTTCGAGAAGTTTTTTTGCCATTGCAAAAAGTGACACAGGCAAGGACACCAGCGCCCAGCGCGCTTACTACTATCGCTGGGACCCATCCATTGTCAGCTCCGTCACAACGCTGAAACCCCTGACCGTCACCAATGGTGTGGTTGCGCTGACCCCGCAATGCATTGCTGGCAACGCCAGCAATGCCGACACACACAGCATCACGGCGACTGGCGGCACCTGGATCAAGGTACAGATACTGGCCAGCGACAGCGATACCGTCAAAACCAATTTTGCCAACTGGTACAGCTATTACAGCACCCGCTTCAATGTCATGAAAACAACCCTTGGTCAGGCATTTTCGACCCTGGATCAAAGCACGCGCGTTGGGTTGGTGACGGCTGCGCCGTATGACAGTTACCAAGACTATCTTAATGAAAGCACGGTCCTTGCCAGCAAGTTCCTTGCTATCAAGGACTTCACTCCCACGCAGAAAGCCAACTGGTTCAACAAGCTGTATGCCCTCACGGTGCGCGGCGCAACACCAACACGTGCCGGCCTGGCACGCGCCGGGCGCTACTACGCCGGCAAAAACGATGGCATCAACAACGGCATGATTCCCACCAAGGCCGATGACCCGGTGCAATATGCTTGCCAGAAAAATTTCACACTGCTGGCCAGCGATGGCAGCTGGTCCTACATCCCAGGGGAGGCGGTGACCTGGGAGACACGCGACATACCAAGCCTGACCATGGGAGCAAATATCAGTTATCAGACCGATAACGATCGCGTCAGACATCCGGCACCGATGTATGGGGACAACACGCCTCAGACCTATCCCTCTCTGGCTGATGTTGCTGCCTACTACTACAACCCGCCCGACCATCGGAATGCCAACGAGGAGTATGGCGGTTTGCGATCTGTCGGCAGCACCGGCTCCCTGAACACTGACGTCACCAATGCCGTGGTACCTGCCTCTGGTAACGGCATCGAAGACGACAAAAATCCCAAGCAGCACATGATCACTTACACCCTGGGGCTGGGACTGAGCGGCAACCTCACATATGACCCAAATTACAAGACCGCCAGCGCCGGCGATTTCGCCAATCTGCGCGCGGGCACCCTGCAGTGGCCAAGCTATGGCTCATCCACCGGCCGGGTGGACGACCTGTGGCATGCCGCTGTCACGGGCCGCGGGCAATACTTCAGCGCCAGCGATCCAGACTCGGTACGCAGTGGCCTGAATCAGGCACTGGCCAGTATCCGGATCAGCGTCGGCGCCTCATCCGGCACCACCAGCACCAGCCTGGAGCCCACCGCAGGCAGCAATAGCGCCTACATCGCCAGCTACACCACGCAAAGCTGGACCGGCGATCTGCAAGCCGTGAGCATTGATCTGGCGACCGGCGTCATCGGCGACACTGCCACATGGTCAGCAAAAGCCCAGTTGAATGCGATAACGGCACCAAGCCGGGACATCCGGCTGTTCCGCAAAGGGGTCGCCAATAATCTCGTCCTATTCAAATGGGACAGTCTGAACCTGGCAGAACAGGACTATTTCAACCAGGCACAGATCAACCGACTTGGCCAGCGGTCACTGATGAGCGCTGGCCAGGTCTTCGCCGCCAGCGGTGAGACCCTGCTCAGTTTTATCCGCGGCGACCGAACCAAGGAAGACTTCCAGACCAATGATGTCGGGAAACTGTTTCGCAAACGTAGCAGTCGACTTGGCGATATCGTCAACAGTCAGCCGCAATATGTTCAGGGCGCCATCGGCAATTACAGCGATAGTGGCTACGATGCGTTCAAGACTGCCCAAGCCAGCCGTACCGCCATGATCTATGTCGGCGCGAACGACGGCATGCTGCATGCCTTTAACGCCGCAACCGGTAACGAAGACTGGGCCATCATTCCCAGCCTGGTGTTACCCAATCTCTACAAGCTGGCCGATATCAACTATGCCAATAGTCACACTTGGCTGGTCGACGGCGCGCCGGTCATTTCCGACATCTATGACCGCAACAGCGGCCAATGGAAAACCATACTGGTCGGCGGCCTGAATGGTGGTGGCAAGGGTTACTACGCACTCGACGTTACCAACCCCGCCGACCCCAAAGGCCTGTGGGAATTTGGTTATTCCTCCACCTGCTACAGCAGCGGTACCGCCTATGCCGACTGTGACGTGGGCTACAGCTACGGCAATCCCCTGATCACCAAACTCATCGATGGCAGCTGGGTCGTGATCGTCAGTTCGGGCTACAACAATACCGGTACCAACGCCACCGGCCGTGGCTATCTGTATGTGCTCAATGCGCTGACCGGTGCAATTCGATTCAAAATCGACACAGGAGCCGGCAGCACCGAGACCCCGAGTGGCCTGGCGCGCATTGCCGGCTGGGCTGATAACGCAACTGCAGATAACACCGTACAGCGCGTCTATGGTGGCGACTTGCTGGGAAATCTGTGGCGCTTTTCCTGGCAAAGCAATAACGGCGTGCTGACGCCCTCGGTCATCAGACTGGCCAGCCTGGTCGATGGCAGTGGCGCAGCACAACCGATCACTGTTAAACCCGAGCTGGGGGAATATCGCGGCGAGTCCTATGTCTATATCGGCACGGGGCGCTACCTCGGCAGCTCGGATATTGCATCGACGCAAACGCAATCGATCTATGCCATCAAGGACAGCGCAGCGACTGTGACACCACGCAACACGTTGAAGAGGAATGTCCTCACCAGTACCAACGTTGGCGGCAACAACATCCGCCAGAACAGCTGTACGCAAAATTGCGACTCCACCACTGGCTGGTTTGTCGATCTGCCCGTGGCTGGAGAGCGGGTCAATATCGACCTGACGCTACAAAATGGCACGCTGGTGGTCGCCAGCAACCTGCCCAATGCCGATGCCTGCAGTGTCGGCGGGAGCAGCTGGATCAATTACTTCAACTACGCCGACGGCCTGGCGGTCTACAACAGCAGCAACTCCGCAGTGGGCATTCAACAAACCACCGCTTTGGCTGTCGGACTTTCGGTGTTGCGCCTGCCCGGCGGGAAAACCGTTGTCATCAGCTCGAATTCGGATGCCACACGCAAAACCCTGGATGTGGCCTTCAGTGTCACGGCACCCGGTGGGCGGCGCGTCAGCTGGCGAGAGCTGAATTGAAGTTTGTTCGCCGCATTGCACTCGGCATCAGCCTGTCGCTGCTGCTGCATGCGCTCTTGCTTTGGGGTTGGGGTCGCACGCTGGGTGAATGGCCATCCCGGCATGCTGCACAGCCTTCCGTAGCCACTACACTGCCCTCACTAAGACTACGATGGCAGAACACGCTTGACTATGCAGATAGCGCTACAGATATTCCCGCAATGGCTTTCGAGCGCTCAGTAAAAGAAATAGCGACACTGGCGCTGTCACCGGGTCTGCAACACCTTCATGCTTACTATTTCAGCGCAACGGAATTGGATCGCAAACCGCACTTGTTGCAAGACGTGAATCCAAGCTATCCGCAGCGCGTCACCCATGCACAGGCCGTCGTGGTGCAACTGCGGCTATTGATCAGCGCCAGCGGTCGCGTCGATCACGCCATTGTCGAGAGCCTTGCCGTACCCATGGCGTTTGCTGAGGCTGCCATTGACGCTTTCAGCGACGCGCGCTTCGCACCCGGACTACGCGAACAACAGGCTGTTCCCAGCCAGATGCGCCTGGAGCTGCGCTACACGCCCTGAGTGGCCGAGGGCGGCAGCGCCAGGCCCTTGGGCAGGGGGAAGGTGACGCCTTCCTTGATGCCATCGAGCTGGGTCACACCGGCTGCGCCCAGTTCCTTCAGACGCTGCACCACCGCCTGCACCAGCACCTCCGGTGCCGACGCACCCGCCGTCACACCAACACGCAACTTGCCGTTGACCCAGCTCGGCTGTAATTGCGCCGCCCCATCCACCATATAGGCTTCGCAGCCCAGGGCCGCCGCCACTTCCCGCAAGCGGTTGGAGTTGGAGCTGTTGGGCGAACCGACCACGATCACCAGATCACATTGTCGTGCCATGAACTTCACCGCATCCTGCCGATTCTGGGTGGCATAGCAGATGTCGTCCTTCTTCGGACCCACGATGCTCGGAAAACGCTGGCGCAGCGCCTCCACAATGCGCTGGGCATCGTCAACCGAGAGCGTGGTCTGGGTGACGTAGGCCAGCCGATCCGGATCGCTCACCACCAGGGTTCGCACATCCTCGGGCGTCTCGACCAGATACATGCCGCCACGGCTCTGGCCCATGGTTCCTTCCACCTCCGGATGCCCACGGTGTCCGATCATGATGATCTCGCGGCCCTCCTGACGCATCTTGGCGACCTCGACATGCACCTTGGTCACCAGCGGGCAAGTCGCGTCAAACACCTGAAGGCCGCGTACCTGGGCTTCTTCACGCACCGCCTGCGACACGCCATGGGCGCTGAAAATCACCGTGCTACCGGTTGGCACCTCGCCCAACTCCTCGATGAACACCGCACCCTTGTGGCGCAGGTCGTCCACCACAAACTTGTTGTGTACCACTTCATGCCGCACATAGATCGGCGCACCATGCAAGGTGAGCGCACGCTCGACGATGCTGATGGCGCGTTCGACGCCGGCACAGAAACCACGCGGATTAGCGAGATAGACGTTCATGTTTCGGTTCTCCTTGCGCAGCGCGAGATCAGCCCATCAACCATCAGCCGATGCACTGCGCGGGTCAGCCCGTGGCTGACGAAACGCATCCAGCATCAACAGGCCGGCGCCCAACGTGATGGCCGAATCGGCCAGATTGAAGGCCGGGAAATACCAGCCCAGGGCGTGGAACTGTAAAAAGTCCACGACATGTCCCCAAAGTAAACGATCCCACAGATTGCCAATAGCCCCGCCCAACAGCATGGAAATACTGAAAGCGAACAGACGCTCGGTGGCATGCCGGTGCAACAACCACAGCATGACCAGTGCCGCGAGCACTGCCACGGCACTGAAAAACCAGCGCTGCCAGCCGCCGGCATCGGCTAAAAAGCTGAAGGCAGCACCACTGTTGAATGCCAGAACCAAGTTAAAAAACCCTGTAAATTCAATAACTTGCATGAATTTTAAAGCTTCCAGCACAGCCTCCTTGCTGAGCCGGTCGAGCAACACCACCAGCGCCGCCAGCAGCAGCCAGCCAGTCAGTGCACGTGCCGAGGCCGATCGGCTAACAATACCTGCTGCGCCCTCAGGCATGACGACGCGACTCACCGCTGCCAAACAGATTCGACAGGCAGCGACCGCACAGCGCCGGATGCGCGGCATCGCTTCCCACCTCCACCCGCCAGTGCCAGCAGCGCTCGCATTTGCGATGCGTACTGGCGCGACTGCGCACCGCCTGCTCGGCGTCACTTGCCACCTCCAGCAGCGTGACACCCGAAGTCAGCAGCACGAAGTGCAGGTCATCTCCCAGACTGCGCAGCAGCGCCAGGCGCTCACCGCAGGCAAGGATTTCGACTTCGGCCTGCAATGACGAACCGATCTCGCCCGCCACACGCTGCGCTTCCAGCACCTTCAACACCTCGGCCCGGATGGCACGCAGCTGCGACCAGCGATCGAGCAGCGCCTGTTCGTCGGCCTGCGCCGGCAGCACATGCCAGGTGTGCACGAAGATGGTCGGATCACCCGGATGCACCAGCGCCCAGGCCTCCTCGGCGGTGAACGACAACACCGGCGCCATCAGCCGCAGCATGCTGTGGGTGATGTGCCACAGCGCGTTCTGGGCCGAGCGACGCGCCAGTGAATCGGGCGCGCTGGTGTAGAGACGGTCCTTCAGGATGTCGAGATAGAAGCCACCCAGATCTTCGGAGCAGAACTGCTGCAGCCGCGCCATGGCCGGATGGAATTCATAGCGCTCGTAGTCGGCGCAGAACTCGCCCTGCCACTGCCGCGTCAGCGCCAGCGCATAGCGATCGATCTCCAGCCATTGCTCGGGCGGCAGCGCATGCTGCGACGGATCGAAGTCAACGATGTTGGCCAGCAAGAAGCGCAGCGTGTTGCGGATACGCCGGTAGGCTTCGGTCACGCGCTTGAGAATTTCATCCGAGATCGACAGCTCGCCGGAATAGTCGGTTGAGGCCACCCACAGTCGCAGCACTTCGGCACCAAGCGTGTCCGAGACCTTCTGCGGCAGGATGACATTGCCCATCGACTTGGACATCTTGCGGCCCTGGCCATCCACCACAAAGCCATGCGTGAGCAGGCCATCGTAGGGTGCGCGGCCATTGATCATGCAAGACACCAACAACGAAGAATGAAACCAGCCGCGGTGCTGATCCGAACCTTCAAGGTAAAGATCGGCCGGGAACTTCAGCTTGGCGGCATGCGAGCCGCGCAGCACTGTCTCATGGGTCGAGCCGGAGTCAAACCACACATCCAGCGTGTCCTTGATCTTTTCGTATTGCGCCGCATCCTCACCCAATAAATCGTGCGGCTGCAAACGCTGCCATGCCTCGATGCCTTCCTGTTCGACCCGCTGCGCCACTTGCTCGAGCAACTCCGGGGTGCGCGGATGCAGCTGACCGGTTTCACGATGAATGAAAAACGGCATCGGCACGCCCCACTGCCGCTGGCGTGACAGGGTCCAGTCCGGCCGGTTGGCGATCATGCCGTGCAGTCGCGCCTTGCCCCAGGCCGGATAAAAGGTAGTGGCCTCGACCGCGCGCAGCGCACTGCTGCGCAGGGACTCCGCTGGCTGCACACCAGCAAAGCCGGGCACCGCATCCATGCCGGCGAACCATTGCGTGGTGGCGCGATAGATGATCGGCGTCTTGTGCCGCCAGCAATGCATATAGCTGTGCAGGTATTTTTCATCCGCCAGCAGCGCATTGCAGCTACGCAAATGCTCGACGATTTTCGGATTGGCATCCCAGATCGACAAGCCACCAAACAGCGGCAGGCTGGCGACATATTTGCCGTCCCCCATCACCGGCGTGAGCATGTCGGCATCCGGCATGCCGTAGCGTCGGCAGGACTCGAAGTCCTCCACGCCATAGGCCGGCGCCGAATGCACGATGCCGGTACCGGTGTCGAGCGTGACGTAGTCACCCAGATACACCGGTGAGGCGCGGTCATAGAACGGGTGACGGAAGGCCACATTCTCCAGCGCCGCGCCCTTGCAGCGCGCCAGCTCCTGGCCCTCGAGTTGATAGCGCGCCAGACAGGCAGCAACCCGTTCGCTGGCCAGCAGCAACAGTCCGCGCGCGGTCTGCACCAGGCTGTAATCAAATTCCGGATGGGCGTTGAGTGCCTGGTTGGAGGGAATGGTCCAGGGCGTGGTGGTCCAGATCACCGCCCAGCCCGGTCCGGCTGGCAGGGCCTTGAGCCCGAAGGCCGCCGCCAGGCGTGCCGCCTGATCGCCCTGCGGGAAAGGGAAGCCGACATCGATGGCGACGTCCTTCTTGTCGGCATATTCGACCTCGGCCTCGGCCAGTGCCGAGCCACAGTCAAAACACCAGTTCACCGGCTTCAGACCACGATAGACATAGCCGCGTGTCAGCAGCTTGCCCAGGGTGCGGATTTCATCCGCTTCGTTGCGCGGTGCCATGGTGGTGTACGGGTCGGACCAGTCACCCAGCACGCCCAGGCGTTGAAAATCCTTCATCTGCCGCGCCACCTGCTCGGTGGCATAGGCGCGCGCCAGTTGCTGCGTCTGCTCGACCGGAATGTGCTTGCCGTGGGTCTTTTCGATCTGCACTTCGATCGGCATGCCATGACAATCCCAGCCCGGCACATACACCGCATCGAAGCCAGCTAGCGTGCGCGACTTGGTGATGATGTCCTTGAGGATCTTGTTGACCGCATGACCGATGTGAATATCACCGTTGGCATACGGCGGGCCGTCATGCAGCACAAAACGCGGCCGGCCGGCACTGGCATGCCGAATGGCGCCATAGACATCGCTTTGCAGCCATTGCGCCACCCACTGCGGCTCGCGCCGCGCCAGATCACCGCGCATGGGAAACGGCGTGTCCGGCAGATTGAGCGTGCTGCGGTACTCAGTCTTGTTCGCAGCTTTGTTATCGGGCTTGTTCGCTGGCTTATTCGCTGGCTTGTTCGCAGACTCGTCGCTCATGGATTCAATTCCGGTTTGCGGATATCAGGCGCCGGGCGCACCGATATCCATGTCCATCAATGGCTTGCCAGCCAGGCGCGCGCCTGCTCGCAATCGCGGGCAATCTGCGCAGTCAGCGCTGCCAGGTCGGGATATTTCGCTTCGTCGCGTATCTTGTGCAGGAACTGCACCTCGACATGCAAGTCGTACAAATTACCTTTGAAATCAAAGAGATGCACCTCAAGCACAGGATGCCCGTTGGTCTTCACGGTGGGCCGTACACCGAGGCTGGCCACCCCGGGCCAACCGGCGTTGGCATCGCCACCGGGCACCCCCAGCATGCGCACGGCATAGATGCCTGCCAACGGCGGCCGGTTGTGCTTCATCTGCACATTGGCGGTAGCGAAGCCCAGTTCCCGTCCGAGTTTGTCACCATGCACCACCCGGCCGCTGACCACATAGTCGCGCCCCAGCAGTCGCCGCGCCTGCGGCAAATCACCAGCCGCCAGCGCCGCACGCACGGCAGAGCTGGACACGCGCTGGGCCTGGGCCGCTGCCGCGACTCCCGCTGCAGCGGCTGCAGCAGCGCCTTGCAGCGGCGCCAGTACCGCCGGCATGCGCTCGACCACGAATCCGTGTTCCCGGCCGAGCGACTCGAGCAGCGCAACATCACCGGCACGACCCGCGCCAAAACGAAAATCCTCGCCCACCATCAGCCAGCGCACACGCAGGCTCTGCAGCAGCAACTGCTGCACGAACTGCTGCGGTGTCAGCGCGGCGAAGGCGCGCGAAAAGCGCTGCACATGCACGCGCTCGATGCCGGCCGCGGACAACAGCTGCAATTTTTCACGCAGCGTCGACAGACGTGTCGGGGCGGCCTCAGGCGTAAAAAGTTCGCGCGGATGCGGCTCGAAGGTGAGTAGTGCCGGACTCAGGCCGCGTGCCTGCGCTTCCGCACGAACACGCGCCAGGATGGCCTGATGACCGATATGCACGCCGTCGAAATTACCGACCGCAAGCGCTACGGCGGGCAATGCAACGGCCGGCTTGCTGCGGGTGACCAGCATGGCTAGGACAGACTTTCGGATTCGATGCGGGGGATTGACGGATGCAAGCCTCGACCGCTCGACGAATCCAACAGACGTAGGCGTGAAGGCTTGCGCAAACCCTTGAATTATAGCCAGTTTCCCTTGGCACTCATCGACTCACCTGGCCTCAGTGCAGGCCCTGCACCGCCTTGCGCAAGCCGGCCAGTCTTGACTCGATATCCCCGGCATCGTCCGCCTGCGGACGTCGGCGCAGGTAGTTCTGCAGATCGGATAGCGCCGGGCGAAAGCACTCCAGCTGCGCATACAGCAGGCCACGATCGCGCAGCGCCTCGGCCGACTCGGGTACCAGCAGCAGCAAGCGCTGCATCGCCGCCAAGGCCAGGGTCGGGGCATCAGCCTTCAGATGCATGTTCTTGAGATTGCGTAACAGCCGCACCAGCATGTGACGCGGTGTGGCTTCGATCAGATGCGCATCCAGCTTGGCATCGGCCGGTAGCTTCAGGCGCTGTCGCAGCGCAGCCAGGGTCTGGGTTGCACCCGCGGCGAAGGGGTCGAGCAGCAGCTTGGCCTGACGCAGCCGCAGGCTCACCAGGAAATGCCCGGGAAAGGCCACGCCTTGCAGGTTCAAGCCGACACGACGACCGAGCTCGATATACAAAATACCCAGGGTAATCGGCATGCCAGTGCGACGGGCCAGCACCTCATGCAGATAGGCATTACGCGGGTCGTAGTAATTCTCGACATTGCCGCAAAAGCCCAGCTCCTCGAACAGGTAGTAATTCAAGGCCGCCAGCTTTTGCTCGGCAAAGGCATCCTCGGCCACGCGCGCGCGCAGGGTTGTTGCCATAGCCTCGATCTGCGCCAACTGGGCCTGCAGATCGATATCCGGCTGCACATCCTCGGCCAGCATCAGGCTGGCCAGAGTCAGATCGAAATGTTCATTCGAGACCAGCTCGGCAAAACGATTCAGCGGTGGCATGTTCAACATTGCCCGCCTCAGCCTGCACGGCGCGCAAACATCGATGGCCGCAAGCCCATGGCAAACAGGGCGGCGAAATAGGTCGCCACACCGGTCAGCACCAGCAGGCAGAGTTGCCCGCCACGCGCCCAGCCCGAAGCGGACAGCCACCAGCCAGCGACCGGCATCACCATCCACAATGCCAGCGCCATGAGCGCACTGGCCAGCAGCAGTCGCAGTGCAAACCACAACCAGCCCGGCTCGGGCTGATAGGCCCCAATACGACGCAGACCGCGATACAACAGCGCCGCATTGAGACAGGCACCGATACCGATGGCCAGCGCCAAGCCGGCATGACGCAGCGGCAACACCAACAGGGCATTCATCACCTGGGTTGCTGCCAGAGTAATCAAGGCAATGCGTACCGGGGTGCGTATGTTCTGGCGGGCATAGAAACCCGGCGCCAGCACCTTCACCAGAATCAGCCCCACCAGGCCCAGGCTATAGGCCATCAGTGCCTCGCGCGTCATCCACAGATCGCGCTCACCGAACTGACCATAGTGAAACAACGTCGCCACCAGCGGCAGCGCCAGCACCGCAATCGCTACCGCTGCCGGCAGCGCCAGCAACAGGGTCATGCGCAAGCCCCAGTCGAGCAGCCGCGAATAGGCCTGCGCATCCTGACGCGCATGCTCGCGCGCCAGGCTGGGCAGCAGGATGGTGCCCAGGGCGGCGCCCAGCAAGCCGCTGGGAAACTCCATCAGACGGTCGGCGTAATACAGCCAGGACACGCTGCCGGTTTCCAGAAACGACGCGAAGATGGTGTTGATCACCAGACTGATCTGCGCCACCGACACCCCCAGCAGCGCCGGCGCCATCAGGGTGAGAATGCGCCGCACCCCGGGATCAGCCAGGGCAACCCGCGGGCTGACCAGGCGCGGCAGCATGCCGATACGCAGCAGCGCCGGGATCTGCAATGCCAGCTGCAATACGCCACCGGCCAGCACCGACCAGGCCAGCACCATGGCCGGCGGATCGAAGTACGGCGCACACAGCAGCGCCCCGGCGATGAAGGCCAGGTTGAGCAGGCTGGGCGTGATCGCCGGTACGGCAAAGCGGCTCCAGGTGTTGAGAATGCTGCCGGCAAACGACACCAGCGAAATGAACAAAATGTAAGGAAAGGTCACCCGCAGCATGGCCACGGTGAGATTGAATTTCTCCGGCACCTCGGCGAATCCCGGCGCAGTCAGCCAGATCACCAATGGCGCTATGGCCATCCCGAGCGCGCTCACCAGCAACAGCGCCAGCGTCAGCAGGGTGACGGTGCGATCGGCCAGCTGGCGGGTTTCGGCCTCGCCGTCGCGCTCGCGGTGCTGCGCCAGCACCGGTACAAAGGCCTGGGAAAACGCCCCTTCGGCGAACAGGCGGCGCAGCAGGTTAGGCAGGCGAAAGGCGATAAAGAAGGCGTCAGTGGCGATGCCGGCCCCGAACAGCCGGGCGATGATGGCATCGCGCAGGAAGCCGAGCACCCGAGAGACCAGTGTCAGGCTGCTGACGGTGGCGAGTGCCCGCAGAAGATTCATCGAGCGATTATAGCGGCCGCCGGCGTCAGGCCACGACGTGCCTTGCGAAACCGGCCCAAAACGATTAAGCTAGTCGGCTTTTCAGCGCAACCCCAGCAACGCCTTTGCGCATTTTTCGCAATTCCCCTGACTTTCACGGATATCTCGACATGGCCAACACCCCCGGTGCACGCAAGCGTTCCCGTCAATCGGAAAAGCGCCGCCAGCACAACTCTGCCCTGCGCTCCAAGCTGCGCACCGCCCTGCAATCGGCCCGCAAAGCCATTGCCGCTGGTGACAAGGCTGTGGCTGACACCGTCGTTCGCAACGCCGTCAGCGTGGCTGATCGCATCGCCGACAAGAACATCGTGCACAAGAACACCGTGGCGCGCTACAAGAGCAAGCTCGCCGCCAAGCTCAAGGCCCTGGCAACCGCCTGAGAGCGCATCGCTCTTTAGCGGAGTTTGAGGCCGGGTTTTTACAACCCGCATGCCAAGCCTGAAACGGCCATCCTCGGATGGCCGTTTTGTTTTGTTGCGTTGGTATTTGTCGTGCTGGTATGTTGGTGTGCAGTTGCGTTGTCGCGTGAGGCTTATTGATCCTCTTGCGGCATCGGCGCCAGCTGCAACTCGTTGTCACGGGCAAAACCCAGCAAGAAATCCCAGGCCATCGGTTCGATGGCCTTGATGCGCCGATGCACCACCACACATTTCACGCCACCCGCATCCACCGGATGCACATGCGGCGAGTAACCCATGCGGGCGTTGCCGCCGAAGCCGGCCATCACCCCGCACAAGCGCTCGGCCCAGTCACTGGGACGAAAGGTTTTGCCAGCACGGGTGCGGCCAATAATCATGAATGCCGGCAATGACTCCGGTGGCGTCTGCCAGTCGGCCGGCTGCAGCCGATCCGCCGGCGTACCCGCTGGATCACGCGCTGGTTTGTCCGCTGGTTCGCCCGCAGGTTCACGCGTCGACTCACTCATGCCCACACTCCTGGTCAATTTCCAAGCTACAGAATTCCGAGCGCGTGCGTTCCAAGCTATAGCGCAGTGCAACTTGCAACAAGCCCATGCTAAGCTGATTGATTGTATTCGGGCAAGCCCGCATTACGCATTCAAACCCACTTCATTCTCTGCGCATTGCACCCCGCGCATTTCATCCTGGAACGTTGCATG
>CAIPUP010000057.1 GCA_903868285.1 uncultured beta proteobacterium | reverse complement strand
TATCCCTCGTGCAGCACGATGCCGACCAGGGCGGCGGCGGACAACGTCAGTCCGGCCACCTTCCTACGCATCACTGGTGATGGTGGCCGGGTCATCGGTGCATCTCCGGCTGCGCCACGATGCGGGCCACGGTTGCGCCGATGCTGGCGGAAAAGGCCAGTAGCACAAAAGCTCCGCGCGGTAGTACGTCCCCGAACAGAGGCACCACGACTTCCGCCGCCGTGAAGGCAGCGGCCAGCAGCGAGAAGCGAATGCTCCAGGCAGGGGTCTCCTCGTTTTCAGTGCAATAAGTGACGGTACGAAAAGCTAGCACTGGCGCGGAGGTGGTGTTGGTAGATCGTTGATTTCATTGACTTTCCTGTTCACTTTCAAATCTGCGATTCGTGGCGTCAAACCGTGGTCGGTTTGGGGTTTGAGGTGCAGTGGAACGTAAAACCGGGTTAAGGCCGGGTTAAGGCCGGGTTCGCGGCCTACTCGTCGCTCGCCGGATTGCGCAATGGCCGTAACTCGCCCTTGGCCACCGCGTCCGGTACCGAGAACGAATACCGGCCTAGCATGTTGATGTGCTCATGCAATAGCGGCGAGAGCCTCGCCACATCCTCATCGCGGACCTCGAAGCCATCCGCGCGCAGCTGGTTCAATGCGGCCTCCATGTAGCTTGTGTTCCATAGCACGATCATGTTGAGTACCAAACCAAGCGCGCCGAGTTGGTCTTCCTGCCCTTCACGGTAGTGCTGCCGCAGCTCGCCTCGCTTGCCATGGAAAACAGCGCGGGCAACGCTATGCCGCCCTTCGCCACGGTTGAGCTGGGTTAGCGTGTCACGGCGCTTCGCTTCGTCATCGATGTAGGTTAGCGTGTGCAGAGTCTTGTCGATCCGGCCGAACTCGGCGATAGCCTGCGCCAGCCGGGTCGGGCGCAGCCAAGACCGAACGCGCGCATTACACCGGCTTCTGGCTGCCTGAGCCCCTGCTCACCGATGGCCCGGATTCGCCCGAGCACCTGCTGGAACTGGCTGGCGACATCTCCCTGGCCTTTCTCGCGGTGCTGGAAAAACTGACGCCGGACGAACGCGCCGCATTTTTATTGCGGGAAGTGTTTGATGCCGATTACCCCGACATCGCACAAACACTGGGAAAAACCCAGGCTGCCTGCCGCCAGCTGGTGAGCCGCGCCAAAAGCCAGGTTCGCGCCGAGAAAACCCGTTTCAGCGTCAGCCGCGAGGAACACCTGCAATTGCTCGAGCGTTTTGCCGCGGCGGCACGGGGCGGCGACATGGCTGCGCTGAAAGCCTTGTTCAGCGACGACGCGGCCCTGATCAGCGATGGCGGCGGCGTGGTGCCGTCCTTTGGCAAGATAGTGCGCGGTGCCCAGCGGCTGGCGCAGCTTTACTACGCCGTGGCACGCCGCCACGGCGATGCCATACGGATCGAGATTGCCGGTATCAACGGCACGCCCGGCCTGTTGCGTTTTGTGAATGGGCAGCTGGAATCAGTACAGGCGATTTATTTCGAGAACGGCCTGGTCACCGAGATCCGCACACAACGCAATCCACACAAGCTGGCACGAGTCCTGTCACAAATGACCTGAGCGTCGCGTCTTGCAGGTGAAGGTTCAAATTCCTGAATCTTCATCTACAAGGAGTTTTCATGAACACGACTGCACGCCTGCCCCACCGAGAGCTGGCTCCTGAAGCCCTACGCGCCATGGTCGCCGTGACCACCGCCGTGGGCAAATCCACATTGGGCAAACCCCTGCTGGACCTGGTTTACCTGCGCGTTTCGCAAGTCAACGGCTGCGCCTATTGCCTGGACCTGCATGCGCGCGACCTGCTCGCGGACGGGGAAACCTTTCAGCGCATCAACAGCCTGCTCACCTGGCGCGAAGTGGCTTTTTTCACCGCACGCGAGCGCGCCGCACTCAACTGGGCGGAAAGCCTGACCTTGCTGACCCAGACCCAGGCGCCTGATGCCGACTACGAGCCGCTGGCCGCCCATTTCAGCGAGCGCGAAGTGGCCGAGCTGACATTTGCCATCGCGCAGATGAATGCATGGAATCGCCTGGGCGTCGGCATGAAGCTGCCCGTCCAGGCCCTGC